>CAMLOZ010000001.1 GCA_946481625.1 uncultured Haloferula sp.
CATTACCTCGTTCACCAGCTCCGGCGGCCCTGCGATCACGTGCGCTCGCTGCGGGTGCGGGAGAACGCCCGGCACGTGTTGATCGATGCGGCCTCGCAGCGGAATCTGGATTTGATCGATTCGCGGTCCGGGAAGAAGCACACACTGCTCGGTGCGCTCGACCGGACGAAGACGCCGATGGGCGCGCGTTTGCTGCGCGACTGGATCCTGCATCCGCTGCGCGACCGGGAAGTGCTTTCGGCGCGGCACGACTTCATCGGGGCCTTGGTGGAGCAGCCGTTCATCCTTTCGAAGTGCCGGGAGTCCTTGCAGGGCATCCGCGACATCGAGCGCACGGTCGGGCGTTTGTCGCAGGGGGCGGGGAATGCGCGGGACCTGCAGTCGCTGGCGATCTCGCTCGAGCATATTCCTTCGCTGATCGACGACCTCTCCTGCTTGCCGGTTGGGAAGGCGCCGGAGTCGCTGCAGACTTTCCCGGATCTTGTCGAACTGCTCCAAGCCGCGCTGGCGGAGGAGCCGCCGGCCAACCTCAAGGACGGCGGGATGATCCGCGACGGTCATTCACCGGAGCTGGATGAGCTGCGCTCGCTCTCGCGCGACGGCAAGTCGTGGATCGCGAAGCTGCAGGAGGACGAGCGGAAGCGCACCGGGATCGATTCGCTGAAGGTGAAGTTCAACAACGTCTTCGGCTACTTCATCGAGATCACTTCGTCGAAACTGGCGAAGGTGCCGGACGACTACACGCGCAAGCAGACGATGGCGAACTGCGAGCGCTACATCACGCCGGCGTTGAAGGAGATGGAGAACAAGGTGCTGGGTGCGGAGGAACGTGCCAAGCAACTGGAGTACGAGCTTTTCCTGCAATTGCGGCAGCAGGTCTGCACGCGGTTGGAGGCCTTGCAGAAGACAGCGGCGGCGATCGCGGAGATCGACGTGTTGTGTGGCCTGGCGGAGACCGCGCAGCTTCACGGTCATGTGCGGCCGGTGCTCGAGGAATCGCGCGGCCTCTCGATCGTGAACGGGCGGCATCCGGTGCTGGAGCAGACGCTGGTGGAGGAAAAATTCGTGCCGAACGATACGACTTTCGATCCGGCGGACTCGCTGTTGCAGATCCTCACCGGGCCGAACATGGCGGGCAAATCGACCTACATCCGGCAGGTCGCCCTGGTCACGCTGATGGCGCAGATCGGGGCCTTCGTGCCGGCGGAGAGCGCGGTGGTGGGGATGGTGGACCGGATCTTTTGCCGGGTAGGTGCTTCCGATGATCTGTCGCGCGGGCAATCGACCTTCATGGTCGAGATGAACGAGACGGCGCTGATCCTGAACCACGCGACGGAGAAGTCGCTGGTGATCCTGGATGAGATCGGGCGCGGCACCGCGACCTTCGACGGGCTTTCCATTGCGTGGGCGGTGGCGGAGCACCTGCACGACGTGACGGGGTGCCGGACGCTCTTCGCGACGCACTACCACGAGCTAACCGATCTGGCGAACACGCGGGCGGCGGTGGCGAATTTCAACGTGGCGGTGCGCGAGTGGAACGACGAGATCATCTTCCTGCGCAAGATCCTGCCGGGTGCGGCGGACAAGAGTTACGGCATCCAGGTGGCGCGGCTTGCGGGTTTGCCGAAGCCGATCATCGAAAGGGCGAAGGCGATCCTCTCGCATCTGGAGCTTCACTCGACGAAGCCGGATGCGAAGAAGCAGGGGCCGAAGGCGAAGAACACGCGGCAGCCGACGATGCCCGAGCCGAATCCGCCGCAGATGGATTTGTTCGGGGAGATGTGAGGGGGACGAGTTTGCTGGTTTTCGGTAAAGGCAGGTGAGGCAGGTGCCGGGTGGGCAGTGAGCGGGAAAGATGATGGATTCTGAACTATACCGCGTGCTGAGGCTGTTTGTTGGATCTCACCGGCGGGACGCCGGCGCTCCTTGAATGGGGCGGATCATTCCAGGCTTCTTCCAAGAGCTGCCACTGCCATCCCGATATCCCTCTCCGTCGCGCACAGGGGAAGCATCAATACCACCGTATCACGGATGGGGCGGGTGAGGAGGCCGTGCTCGCGCATGGCGAGGCAGGCGCTTGTTCCATGGCCGTGCTGCAGTTCGATGCCCGCGATGAAGCCGCATTGGCGGACTTCCTTGACGAGGGGGCTGTCGAGGTTTGCGAGGAGTTGCGCGAGGAGGCGGATCTTGGGCTGCAGGGCCTCGAGGGTCATCTCCGCTTCGAAAAGGTCGAGGCTGGCGAGGGCGACTGCGCAGCCGAGGGGATTCGCGGTGTAACTATGTCCGTAGTAGAAGGCGTTCTCCGGCGGGCCGAGGAAGGCTTCGTAAACGGCGGCGGTGGTGAGGGTGGCGGCCATGGGCATGTAACCGCCGGTGAGACCTTTGGCGAGGCAGAGGAAGTCGGGGGTGACGTCCTCATGCTGGCAGGCGAACATTTTTCCGGTGCGGCCGAAGCCGGTCATGACTTCATCGAGGATCAGGTGGACCTCGTGGGCATCGCACCAAGCGCGGAGTTCGCGGAGCATGCCGGCGGGCCACGGGCGCATTTCATTCACGCCTTGGATCAGGGGCTCGATGACGACGGCGCAGGCCTGGCGGACTGCATCGCCGGGAAGGTTCCGCAGCGCTTCCATGCCGCTGACGAAGGTGACCGGGGTGCCGTGCTTGCGGAAGCGATCATGGAAACGCGAGACCCCGCCGAGCGAGGCGGCGCCCATGGTGTCGCCGTGGTAGGCCTGCTCGAAGGCGATGAAGCCGGTGCGCTCCGGCTCATCGGTCTGCTGGCGAAACTGGATCGCCATCTTCATGGCACATTCGATCGCGGTGGAGCCGTCGTCGGAGAAGAAGACGCGTTCGAGAGTGCCCGTGGGGAAGAACGAGCAAAGCCGTTCGGCGAGTTCGCTGGCGCGCGGGTTTGCGAAGCCGAGGTAGGAGGTGTGGGCCACCTCGCGGAGCTGGCGGGTGATTGCTTCGTTCAGGGCCGGGTGGTTGTGGCCGTGGATGTTGGTCCAGATGGAGGAGTTGCCATCGAGATACTTCCGGCCCTCCGAATCCCAAAGCCACGCGCCTTCGCCGCGGACGAGGACCAGGGGTTCGCCTTCAACCCATTGGTCCTGAGGGGTGAAGGGGTGCCAGCAGTGGGCCTTGTCGGCTTCGATCCAGCGTCGCGTTTCGTCGCGCATCGGGATCATTCTTGCGGGTGATCGCGCGGCTGGAAACGGCGAAGTTCGCGACCCTACGCGATCAGGGAATGTTGGATCCGCAAAATCCGTGCGAACCTGCCCTCGTTCCCAAGGGAACAAAACCTGACGAACGATCTCCCTCTCCGCGGGCGATCGGCAGCTCCGGGGAAGGCGACCCCCGGTGATCCGCCGATCGCCCGCTGTTTTTTGCCCTGAGTCAGATTCGAAGGCACCAGGATTCAACCGCAGATGGACGGGATGGACGCAGATGGGGAAGGCCGGTCCGCGGGTTTTTGGGACCAGGATGGACAGGATGAATGGGATGGGGAAAGGGATGGGATCTCAGGTCTTGAAGTCCCGGAGGCGGAAGGCGGTGAAGCCGATCAGGAAGAGGGTCGCGTTCAGGCCGAAGAGGAAGGCGTAGGAGCCGGCGAGCTTGGGCCAGGAGATGGTGTTCTCCAGGAGGTAGATCCAGTTGCTCATGCGCCAGGTGACGAAGTACTGTTCGTAGGGTTTGAAGAAGGGAAACTCCTGCAGGACCAGATCGACGAAGAGGATACTGAGGGCGATGATGGTCGCTGCCGCGGGCTTCATCTTGAAGCAGGAGAACATGAAGGCGATCGAGGACAGGGTGATCATGCTGATGCCGATGCCCAGCGCGGCCATGCTTATGCGGCCCATTCCCTCGCTCCAGGTGGCGAAGGCTGAAAAGACCTTCATCTTGTAGTTCCACACGAAGAGCCCGCCATCGAAACCCAAGGCGGCGACGGACATCAGGTAGCCGGTCACGCCGACGAAGATCACGAAGGTGACGGTGTAGATCGAGACCGCCGCATACTTGAGCAGCAGGATGCGCAGGCGGGACACGGGCCGGGCGAGGACGAGCCGCAGGTTCCCATCCTCGGATTCCTTCGCCACGATGTCCCCGGCCACGAGGGCGAAGTAGATCGAGCCGAGCAGGAACATGGAGAATCCCATCACCCAGTAGGTCACCGTCAGCGAGCTGTAGTAGCTGTCGAAGCCGAGGCCGTTGGTCTCGATGAGATCGCGCATGCTCTTCTGGCTGCGCGGCAGCTTGAAGACGGCCAGGATGATCGCCTCCATCACGAGGAAGACCGCGTAGCCCAGGTAGGTGCGGCGGCGGCCGAAGAGCTTGCGGAGTTCGCCGCGCAGTTGGCTGAGGAAGTTCATGCGGCGGGGATGAAGGGGAGCGCTTGTTCCTTGGAAGGCTTCGAGGTGATCTCCAGGTAGAGGTCTTCCAGCGACCGCCTCACCGGCGCGAAGGCCGATACCCGGATGCCGCTGCCCACCAGTGCGGCCACCATGATCGCGGGCTCCAGTTCCGGCGGCAGCGCGACCTTGCCGGGGCCGAGGATTTGGACGCCGTTCAGTTCAAGGAAGCGGGCGGCACGGTCCCAAGGTTCGAGGTCCACTTCGTAGATCGGGGCTTCCTCCTGGAGGGATTTTAGCGAGCCTTCGTGGACGAGCCGCCCTTCCCGCAGGATCGTCACCCGGTCGCACATCTGCTCGACCTCTGCCAGCAGGTGAGAGTTGAAGAGCACGGTGGTCCCGCGTTCGTCGCGCAGGCCGAGGATGAAATCCCGGAACCACTTGATGCCCTCGGGGTCCAGGCCGTCGGTTGGCTCGTCGAGGAGGAGGATTTTCGGCTCGGGAATCAGCGCCTGTGCGAGTGCCAACCGTTGCCGCATGCCGTGCGAATAGGAGCCGACCTTGTGCCGGATGCGGTCGGAGAGGCCGACCCTTTCGACCACGTCCCTTGCCGTCGTGGCATTGAAGCGTCCGGAGTAGCCCGCGAGGATCTTCAAATTATCCCAGCCGCTGAGATACTCGTAGAAAGCCGGGCTTTCGAAGATCGCCCCCACTTGCCGGAGGGCGGCGGAGTGATCGTTCTGCACCGAAATGCCGCCGATCCACGCCTCGCCCTGATCCGGCTCGACCATGCCGAGGATGATGCCAAGCGTGGTGCTCTTGCCCGCGCCGTTGTGGCCGAGGAGGCCGTGGATCTCGCCACGCTCGACCTGGAAGGAAACGTCCTGAAGGGCGGGCCTGCCGCCGAAGGATTTGTGGAGGCCGGAGACGCGGAGCATGGGTCTAACGGTTGACGCCGAATTGGACTTTGCTGGAGGCGGAAAGGTCCGCGTAGAGGAAGTTCACGCCACTCTCGCCCGGGTGCCATGCCTCCTTGTCGGTGACCAAGGGGATACGTTGGTCGATGCCGGTCTTTCCGAAGAACTCCAGGCTGCGACGGTTGCGGCCGCTCTGCGTGCTATTCCAGAGGTAGCTGCATCCGGACTTCTCGAAGACCTCGTGATCGGCGGGGCAGTGGAAGACTTCGGGATTCGGCAAGTAGCTCGCGAGTTCCGTTTCGAGGACGGGCGTATCCTCGGCCTTCGACTTCCGTCCAGCGGCGATGGCGGGCATGGTTTGGGCGTTGTCCTGCAGGTAGCTCTCCAGCGCCACGCCGATCTGGCGGAGATTCGACAAGCAGGCGGCGCTGCGGGAGCGGGCGAGGATGGAGCGGCCGATGGGGAAGGCGATGGCGGCCAGTGCCGCCACGATCAGCAGCACCACCAGCAATTCCGTGAGGGTGAAGCCATTCGGTTTCATCGCGATCCCGGTCCGAATTCCTGACCGCGCAGGCCTTGCATGACTTCGTTCATCGATTCCATCAGCGGCGCGAGGTCGAGCTTGGTGTCGGCGCTGGCTTTTTCGAAGTAGGCTCGCATGCCTTCCGAGGTGATGGTTTCGAGCAACTCTTGTCCGAGCTCTTGGGCGCGAGCCATGTCCTCGCCGGTCTTGCCGCTTTCGATCTCGCGGAGGCCCCGCTCGACGAATTCCTTCCGCTTTTCCGGCGGAAGCTGATCGATCGCCTCCATGAATTTTCCCATCGACTCGCGGACGGTAAGGTCGATGAAGAGCTTCTTCTCGGAGGGGCTCAAGCGGCGGAAGAGGCGCTCGGTGGCGCGGTCCTCGCGGTTTTTCTCGCGCTCGGCGAAGTCGAGGCGGTTCACGAGGCCGGCGATCCCGCGGAGCTTCCCGTCGCGTTGCTTGGCCTTGGCGGCATCGGGGGGCGAGGTTTGGGCGGACCAGTCCTCGAAGGCGGCTTCATTCACCGCCGCGGTGACCTTGGACGCCGTGACTTGCTTGGAAGCCGCGAAGGCGCGTACCGCTGTGACCGCGCCCCAAAGCAGGAGGAGGGCGACGGCGGCTTGGAGGAGGACTCTTTTCCGGCGCATGGAACGAAGCCGAAAATAGGCGCGATTCTAACATGCGCAAGGGCGGGGGTGGTTTGGGAAGGCCTTGCAGGCGACGAGTTCATCGCGGGAGAGAATCACGTCGGGAGAGAGCGGACCTACGCAATATCCGGGATGCGGAGACGTCCACGGCCGCAACCTCTGCGAGGTAGGTGAACTTGACGGCACCACCCGGGGTAGCTCGGTTCCCTCGCAACCCCGGGCTTTGGGGCGCAATCCCTTCGGGATAGTCGAAGAGGCGGTGCCAGCGCACCTAGCGGGCGGCATTAACGCGGGGCGGAGGCGCGGCGGAGGCGGTCCATGATGGCGACGCCGAGGCCGGTTTCGCTGACCGGCTCGGCGACGATGGCGTCCAGGCCGCGTTCGTCGAGGACGCGCATCACGTGGAAAAGCCGGACGGCGGCTTCCATCAGCTTCCCGCTGCCAGGGCTGAGTTCTTCGACGGTTTCCCACTCGTGGAGGTCGAGGTAGCCGGCCTTCGGGTCGCCGCGGTAGCTCAAGAGTCCGTATTTCTTGTCCGGCTCGGGATGGAAGTCCTCCGGTTTGTCGAACATCAGCAGCGGCGTCCGGGGGGCGTAGTGGCTCTCCAGTTGGCCCGGGGCGTCCGGGCGGTCGGTGACCTTCTTTTCGATCACGACCTTGCCGAATTTCTGCAGCTCTTCCTTTGTGACCGGGCCCGCGCGCAGCACCCGGATCAGGGGCTTCTGGTCGCCGCCGCGCTTCTCGATGGTGATGATGGTGCTTTCCAGCCCTTCGCGGCAGGCGCCGCCATCGATGACCAAGGGGATCCGGCCTTCGAGTTCCTTCATCACGGCGCTGGCGGAAGTCGGGGAAATCCGGCCGAAGCGGTTCGCGCTGGGGGCGGCGATGGGGCGGCCGAGGGTCTTGCCGATATTCCGGAAGATCACGTTGCCGCTCTGGCGCACCGCCACGGTCGGCAACCCGCTGGTGACGATGTCCGGGACCTTCGCGGTCTTCGGCAGGACGATCGTCAGCGGTCCCGGCCAGAAAGCCCCGGCGAGGCTTTTCACCGTGCCGGCGATGTCCTCCGGCAGATCCGCCACCTCGGCCAGTTCCTTGAAGGACGCGATGTGGACGATCAGCGGGTCGAAGGCCGGGCGCTCCTTGGCAGCGAAGACCTTGGCCACGGCCTCGGCATTGAAGGCATCCGCGGCCAGTCCGTAGACGGTCTCCGTCGGTACGGCCACGATTTCGCCCTTGGCCAGCAAGGCGGCAGCCTCGCGGACGGCGGTTTTCATGTCGTCTTCGTCGGCGGAAATGAGGCGGGTCTCGGACACGCCGGGAGTTTGGCGGCGCGGGGCGGACGGGGCCAGCCCGTATTTACATTTGCATACTTGGCACTTCCCGCCGGGATGTCTCCCGATTACAATTTCGGCATGAGCCCTATCGAAGACCTACCGAAGAACATCGTTCTCGTGGGCCTCATGGGCTGCGGGAAATCGACGGTGGGCCGCAAGCTGCAGGCCATGCTCGGCTACCCGCTGATCGATACCGACCATTTGATCGAGGAAAAGGCGGGGCTCTCGATCACCGAGATTTTCGCCCGCCGCGGCGAACCGGCCTTCCGCGAGCTGGAAAGCGCGGTATTGAACGAACTTTCGGCTCCGGGAACGCCGCGCCGGATCATCGCCACCGGCGGCGGCATCGTGGGGCGGAAGGCGAACCGCCGCCTGCTTTCCAAGCTCGGCTACGTGGTCTGGCTCCAGGCGCCCGTGGACGTGATCCTCCAGCGCACCGGCCGAAACCGCGACCGTCCGCTGCTCCAGACCGAGAATCCGCGAGAGAGGATCGAGAAGCTCCTGATCGAGAGGAGCCCGCTCTACCACGAGATCGCCGATCTCGAGCTGGAGACCTCGGGGCTGGAGACCGAGGAGATCGCCTGCGGGATTCTGGAAAGCGCCCGGTATCACTTCGCGGCGAAGCCCTGAGGGGGGCGGGTCTTGGCGCAGATTTCGGGATCGCGGTCATTGGCCTTTGAAAATCGGTGCCGAATCCGGAACTTCCCTGCATGAGCCCCGCCGACGCCATCAAAGCCCTCGCCCGCGAGGTCGGCTTCGATGACTGCCGCATCGCCGCGGCGGGGGAGGCGGAGCATGCGGATTCATTCCGCGAGTGGATCGCCGAGGGCTGCCACGGGGACATGGCGTGGATGGAGAAGACGCCCGAGCGCCGTTGCGATCCGCGCGAGGTATTGCCGGGGTGCAGGTCGGTGGTGACGCTGGCGCTGAACTACTATCCCGGTAGTAATCCGGCGGAAGGTTATCGCATCGCGCGCTATGCGTGGAACGACGACTACCACGACATCATCGAGAAGATGCTGCGGCGGATGGACGAGGGGATGAAGGCGCTCGGTGGGACGCAGCGGTTTTATGTCGATACCGGGCCGGTGCTGGAACGCGATCATGCGAGTGCCGCGGGTCTGGGGTGGAACGGGAAATCGACGGTGCAGATCCACCGCGATCTGGGGACCTGGTTCTTCCTGGCCGAGCTGCTGACGACTCTGGAGCTTCCGGCGGATGCGCCGTTCGGCGATCATTGCGGGAAGTGCACGCGCTGCATCAAGGCGTGTCCGACGAATGCGATCACGGCCCCGCGCCGGGTGGATGCGCGGAGATGCATTTCGTATCTGACGATCGAGCACAAGGGGCCGATTCCGGAGGAGTTCCGGGAGGCGATCGGGGACCGGCTTTACGGGTGTGACGAGTGCCTGGAGGTGTGTCCGTGGAACAAGTTCGCGAAGGTGTCGCGAGAGGCGAGGTTCCATGCGCGGGAAGCGGTCTTCGCGATGAAGCCGCGGGAGTTCCTGGCGCTGACGGATGAGGAGTTCCGGGTGTTGTTTGCGAAGTCGCCGATCAAGCGGATCAAGCGGCCGAGGTTTTTGAGGAATGCTTGTGTGGTGCTGGGAAACACGGGGACGGCGGAGGATCTGCCGGCTTTGGGGATTGCAGCGGAGGATCCGGATCCGCTGGTTTCGGAGCATGCGGTTTGGGCGATCGGGAGGATCAGGGGGAGGTTTGGAGTTGGGACCGGGATGGATAGGATGGATGAGATAAGAGTCGAGTGAGAGCACGTTTCCGAATCACTTTGGATCCAGCGACGAAAGGTCATCCTCGGTTCCGAATTGGCCGTCTCTTCCTGCCGATATGATCTCAAAGCCCACGGGATGATCTTCGGAAAGACGTCGATACCGGTATTCGTTGTTCCAAGCATCGGTGGGGATGCGATCCGCGATTTTTGTCCAGCGGCGTGGAAGTGGATCTATTGCGGGTTCTTCGACCAAGGCTTCAAACCCTTGCTCCGTGGACGGATACTGCCCCGCATTCAGGCGATAGGTCTTAAGTGAAGAGCCAATGGCATTGAAATCGGCGTCCACTCGCTGGATCCGGTCGACGCCGCAGGAAGGGCCGACCAGTGAGAGGAAGCCGAGAGCGACGATTGCTACGGCTACTGTAGTAAAAGAAATGCTGAAGGTTCGCCACATGGCATCGTGACCGGGGCTTTGGTGAAGATAAAGCCGCGAGTTCTTCGATCTGTCTGCAAGAAGTAGAGAGACCCGCTGCGATCCCTTCGGGATCGGCATTGCTAGCCGACGGATACCGGAGGTGTCGCGGCGCTCAACCTCCGGCTACTGTGCTGTGATCTCTTCGGATCAGGACAGAAGGGCGCAAGAATCCTCCGCAAAAAAAGCCGCCTCCGGAGTGACCGAGGGCGGCTCTTTAAGATGGTTCGTCGATCTCAGCGCTGGCTGATCGGCGGCACCGGCACCGGGCCTTTCGGGCCGATGTAGAGCGTGAGCGGCCGGTAGAGTCGGCTGTCGCGGAGCTGTTCGAGCACCTGTGCCGTCCAGCCCGAGGTCCGCGCGATGGCGAAGATCGGCGTGAAGAGGTCGGTGGGGATGCCGAGCGAGTAGTAGACGGTTGCGGAGTAGAAATCGACGTTCGCGTTGAGGCCCTTGCGCTCGCGCATGATCTCGGCGATGCGCTCGGACATCTGGATCCACTTGGGCTCGCCGAGTTCGGAGGTGAGTTCGATGGCCAGCTTGCGGAGGTGCGGGGCGCGGGGATCGAGGACCTTGTAGACGCGGTGGCCGATGCCCATGATCTTTTCCTTCCGCTCCAGCTTGCCTTCCACGAAGGCATCCACCTTCGAAGGATCGCCGATCTTCTCGAGCATGTGGATCACGCCTTCGTTCGCGCCGCCGTGGAGCGGGCCCTTGAGCGTGCCAATCGCGGAGGTCACCGCGGAATACATGTCGGAGAGCGTCGCCACCGTCACGCGGGCGGAGAAGGTGGAGGCGTTCATGCCGTGGTCGGCATGGAGGATGTAGGCCACGTCGAGGGTCTTGGTGGCCGTCTCGCTCGGGGTCTCGCCGGTGATCAGGTAGAGGAAGTGGGCGGCTTCGGAAAGGTCTTCGCGGACCGGCGGGAGATCCAGTCCCTGGCGGTAGCGGTGATAGGCGGCGATGATCACCGGCACCTTGGCCACCAGCGAGAGGCCGATTTCCTCGACCTTCACGAGATCCGGCTCACCGATGGCGACGCGCTTGTCGTAGAGGCCGAGCATGGAGACGCCGGTGCGAAGGACATCCATCGGGTTGGCGTCCTTCGGTGCGGCCTTGAGGAAATCGAGCACGCCCTGGGGCAGATCGCGGTCGCCGCGGAGGCGTTTTTCCAGCCCGTCCAGTTCCGCCTGTTTCGGCAGCCGGCCCTTGTGGAGCAGGAAAACGATCTCCTCGTAGGAGCAATTCGCGACCAGATCGTCGATCGAGTGACCGAGATACGTCAGGCGGCCTTCGGCACCCTCCACGTTGCTGAGAGCGGATTCATTGGCGATGACTCCTTCGAGGCCTTTGGCGTAGTCGGTCATGGGGTTATTGGGGACGGGTTACGGGTGCGTAATTTGCACGGAAGAAAGCGGGTCGGGCGGAGGGCTGCAAGGGGAGAATCCCGGCGTTGCCGGAAAGCCTCGCCGCCCGCTTGGATTCGGGGATTGCGGGGTTGCGGACGGGGAGTGGATTGGCGGATGCTCGGCGGCGTGCCGGAGCCCGCCCGACTCTTCATTGAAAGCAGCACGCCCCGTGCCTCGCTGGCCCTGCTGCGTGGCAGCGTGCTTGTATTCGACGAATCGTTTACCGGGGACCGCAGTCATAATGCCCTGCTTTTCGCGCCGCTGCAGCGGGCCCTGGCCTGCCTGGAGCCGGGGGAGAAGCTTGAAACGGTGGTGATCGGGACAGGTCCCGGCAGCTATAGCGGCACGCGCGTGGGGATCGCGGCGGGGCAGGGGGTGGCGCTGGTGCACGGGTGCCCGGCGGTGGGGCTCAGCTCGCTGTTAGCGGTGCCGCCGGCGGCGCGGGGAAAGGCGCTGGCGATCGGCGACGCGCGTCGCGGGAGCGCGTGGCGGGTGGGGATCGGAGGGGGCAATTTGTTAGGGGAGCCTGAGCTTTGCCCGGTTGGGGTGCTCGAAGAGGAGGTTGGTGCCGCCATGGACTCGGGAGTGGCGGTGTTTTCCTTGGAATCCGTTGTTCGGCTCGGGCTGGCACCGGATCTTGCCGCGCGGATCGCGGTCGAGCACCCGGAAGCCCGCCGGCTCGCCGCCGGGTGGCTGGGTCTCCCCGCGGAAGAGGCCGCGCGGCTTTCCAAGCTTCCGCCGCAGCCGGTTTACCTGCGGCCGCCGCACATCACGGAGGCGAAGGCGGGACATCCGTTGCTGCGGAAGTAGCGGCGTGCTACTTCCTCCGCCACACGGTCACCATCGAGCGCGTCCACTGGAACTTCCGCGCGGTTTCGCGGATGAGGAAGGGCTCGTCCGCGACCTTCAGGAGTTCGAAGTCGTGGGCGAGCGAGTCTTGCAGCCAGTCGAGCGTGCTTCCTTCCGGCCAATTCGCCGGCGGAGTGAATTCGCCGAGCCAGGTGCAGGGGGTGGCGAGGACCAGTTCTCCACCCGGTTTCACCAAAGAAGGCAGGCGCTTCAGCAGGAGCGCGGGCTGGATGAGGCGGCAGAGGAGGTTCGCGGCGTGGACGCGGCCGAAGTCGCCGAGGTCGGGCCGTAGGGAGGTCGCGTCGCCGGTTTCGAAGGAAACGGTGCCGAGCGGAAGATCCTGCGGCAGGCAGGCTTCGAGGGCGGTGCGCAGGTTCGCTTCATCATGGCGCTGGTAGTTCAGAGCCCCGCCAGCGAGAGCCGCCGCGGCCTGGATGAAGCTATGCGAGTAGTCGATGCCGATCGTTTCGGCACTATCGCGGGAGAGTTCGTAGGTGGAACGACCCACCGCGCAGCCGAGATCCAAGGTCCTTGCGACCTTTGCGGGTGAGAAGTGCCGGGTGGTCCGCACCGCGAAGTCCAGTGCCTCGCGCATTCCTGCCGGGGCCTCGGGCGGCAGGATTTCCTCCGGCGTGCCGTAGTGGAAGAGGAGGTATTCGGCGAGCAGCCGCTCGCTTTCGTAGGGGTTCGTGCTCAATGGACCGGGACCTCTCCGGGTTTCACCGCCGCTTCGTCGTAGTGGAAGTCGGCGTCGTCGTGCTTGGGCACGGGGATGTTCAGGATCTTCATCTGGCCAATGGCGCGGTGGCGGCAGCCGGGGCGGATCATGATGGCGCTCAGCGGCTTTACCGGCACCTGCTCGCCGTCGAGTTCGATGAAGCCTTCGCCCTCCAGCACCACGTAGATCTCGGTGGTCTTGAGATGGTAGTGGCTGGTCGGTTCGTCTTTCACCTCCAGGTAATGCGCGGAGGCCGGGGCGTCGGGCAAATCCACGAAGGCCCGTCGGGTCGTCCCGCAGCAGCACTCGATGGGCGGCAAGTCGGCGAGTTCGACCCTTTGGTAACGCTTCACGGGATCAAGGCTGAAAGCTCTCCGGCGCGGCCTCAACCTGCAAGCGCGTCCATCAGGTAACGCGCCGGGCGGAAGTTCTCGATCAGCACCTCGTGCTGGGTGCCGCGCTTCATCCGCACCTGCTTGATGTTGAAATTCGGCGTCTTGTGCGGTGCGAAGAGAATGTCGTCGTGGGTCGAGTTCTCGTGCTTCTTGAACATCTCCGGCACGATGTCGCCGCCGAGATGGTCGTCGCGACCGGTGGCCAGATGGCAGGTGCCGAGCACCTTCTCGTCCTGGATGTCGGCGTAGGAAACCGGAAGTACCTGCGTGCCGAAGCCGAGTTCGCCGAGCGTGCCGGTCATCGGATCGTCCTGCAGGCGGTCGTTGTGGCGGTCGATGGTCGCCTGGTTCCCGGCGATCAGGTCGGAGCGCAGGATGCAGCGGTTCTCCACCGTCAGCAGGCCCAGGGTGCCGTCCTCGTACTTCATCGGGAAATGCCCGCGGGCATTTTGCGGCACGAAATACACTTCACCGGCAGGGAGGTTCGCGATGTCCGGCTTCTTGCCTTGGCAGAGGCCGTGCGACTTCTGCGCCTCTTGCCCGTTCAGCCCGAGCCAAGCGGTCAGGATCCGGCCGTCCTCCAGTTCGAAGTCGATTTCGATCTCGTCCGCCTTGGTCAGGGCGAGCCGCAGCTTCTCGGCATCCGCCGAAACCTCCTCGTAGTCCACGGCCAGGCCGGAACCCAAGATGATGTCGTTCAGGCCGTGCAGCGTCGCGCCGCGGAAGCCGAACTCCTTCGCTTTCGCCGTGAGCGGCGCGGTTGCCGAGAAAGTCGAGATGCAGAGGATGAGGTCGAAATTCGGATAGATGTCGCGGTCGAGCGAGAGCTTCGCGCCGGTCGTGTCCCAAACCTCGTCCTCCAGATCGAGGTTCGAGCCGTGGGTCGTCTTATAGGCGAACATCTCGCCGCCGGTCATGCCCAGTTGTTCGAGCGCGCCGTTCTTCAGGCCGAGGTAGAAGGCCTCGTGCGCCTTCTTCTGAACCGGGAAGCCCTCTGCCTTCAGGAAGGCGAAATCCTTGATCAGCGCCGCCGGTTCTTCGAAATCGGTCAGGATGCAGACCCGGCAGCCCTGCGTCGGCTTGAAGACCGTAGCGAGCAGGCGGACGAGATCGAAGGGCGGGAAGTTCCGGTTTTCCGGGTGGAGCAGGATTTCCTCAGAAAGGTAATGAGGGAGGCTGGCGCTGGGCATGGCCCCCAAAACTAGGAGTGAACCCTACCCGCGCAAGGGGAGTTTTGCGCAGACGTTGCAAAAATCCCGTCACCCGCCCAAGTCCATCCCCTTGTCCTTCATGTCCTGGAGCACCGAGGACATGTCGTCGAGCTGCTCCCACAAGTCCTTGACCACGAAGATCGGAGATCCCGAGCGCACGGCGATGGCGATGCAGTCGCTGGGCCGGGCGTCCAGCTCCACGATCTTGCGTTCCATGATCTCGTTCTCCGCCTCCAGGATCAGGCGGGCGTAGTAGATCTCCTTCTCCAGCGCCACGATCACCGCCCGGCTGACCTTCGCGCCGAAGGCCTCCAGGGTAAAGAGGTAGAGGTCGTGCGTCAGCGGTCGGGGCGGCGTTTCACCGGCCAGCGCCGCGTTGATCGAGGCCCCGATCGCCAGATCGATGTAGAAGACGATGGATTTCTTCCCGTCGCCCAGGAATACGGCGCAGCCGGCCGGGGTGGGGAGCAGGGCGATAGGTTCGACGCGGACCAAGTCAGGCACGGTGCACTTGTCGTCCGAGATCCCGTTCTTTCCAAGGTGAAATCCTGTCTAAACCTTCGCGGGGACAGGACCGTATATGAGCCCCGGCCCGACCGGCTTCCCGCCGGCCCCTGAAACCTCGCCTCTCAACCAGGACCCTCCAAGACCGCAGACCCCTTCCTACCATGGACAGCCCCATGACCCGCCGCCGCGCCTTGAAGACGCTGTTCTGTTCGAGCGTGTTGATGCAACAGAATCTCGGCACCCGGGCCTTCGCCCGGGCAGCAGTGCCGGACGGCACTTTGGATCTCCTCGCAATCGGCGATTTCGGCAGCGGCGACGAGCGCCAGAAGGCAGTGGCCCGCGGCATGGCCCGCTACGCCGCGACCTTGGGCAAGAAGCCCGACGGCCTCCTTTTCCTGGGCGACAACTTCTACGGCCCGATGCCCGGCGGCGTGAAGTCCCCGCGCTGGCGCAGCGGCTTCTCCGACATGTATCCGGGCAAGCACTTCCCGGCACCGTGCTGGGCGATCCTCGGCAACCACGACTACCACGACACGCCGGGGAACGAACTGGCCCAGCTGGGCTACGCCGGCTCGCTCGACCGCAAGACGCGCTGGACCTGTCCGGCGAAGTACTACCGCGTCGATCTGCCCGCGATCAATCCGCAGGTCACCCTGCTGATGATCGATACCAATTGGGAGTCCATCAACCGGGCTGTCCACGGCGACAAACGCCCGTGCTGGATGACCGCGGAGGAACTGGAAGCGCAGATGACCTGGCTCGAGGAGCAGCTCGCCTCCAAGCGCGCGCCCTTCACGATCGTCGCGGGCCATCACCCGGTGTATTCGGACGCTGCCCATGGCGATACGGCGGAGCTGGTGAAGGACCTCGGCCCGCTGCTGGAGAAGCACGGCGCGCACGTTTACCTCTGCGGCCACGATCACGACCTGCAGCATCTGGAGATCGAGAAACTCCGCACCTCCTTCGTCCTTTCCGGCGGCGGCGGCGCCCGGCTTTACAAGACCGGCGAAATTCGGAAAGGCGCGACCGTCCTCGACGTCCACGGCTTCACCCACCTGTCCATCGCGGGCGAACGCATGACCGTCCGGCACGTCGATCCGAACGGGAAGATCGTGCACGCCTTCACCAAGGGCGTGCGGCACGATTGGAAGGTGCTGGCGTAAGGGATGGTTGCCGGGGTCGAAGGGCCGCGGTTGCCGAAGAAACGCGGGTGGAGCGGGGTCGCTGTTTTTCCGGGGATCGCGTGACCGCAACTCAGGAGAGTTGCGCTACTTGGCGCTCGGGGGGACAATCGCGGGCGACCGCGATGCGAAAGATCGTCCACATCGACATGGATTGCTTCTACGCGGCGATCGAGGAGCGGGAGAATCCCGCCCTCGTCGGCAAGCCGGTGGGAGTGGGCGGCAGCTCGCGCCGCGGCGTTCTCACCACTGCGAACTACGAGGCGCGCAAATACGGCTGCCGCTCGGCCATGCCGGTCTTCAAGGCGCTCCAGCTGTGCCCGCAGCTCATTCTCGTGCCGGTGCGCTTCGAACTATACCGCGCCGTGAGCGCCCAGGTCCGCGCCATCTTCGGGCGCTTCACCGACCGCATCGAGCCGCTCTCGCTCGACGAGGCCTACCTCGATCTCTCGCATCTGAACTCACCCGCCGCCGTGGTTGCCCGCGAGATCCGGACCCAGATCCGGGAGGAGACCGGACTCACCGCCTCCGCCGGGATCGGGCCGAACAAGCTGATCGCGAAGATTGCCAGCGATTGGAAAAAACCCGACGGCCAACACGAAGTGACACCGGAGGGCGTGGAGGACTTCATGAAGGGCCTGCCGGTCCGCCGCATCTGGGGTATCGGCGGCAAGATGGCCGCCAAGCTCGAAGGCATGCACATCCGGACCTGCGGCGACCTCCAGCGCTTCGACAAGCTGGAGATGGCCCGCCGCTTCGGCCGCTGGGGTCTTGAACTCTGGGAACTCTGCCGGGGCATCGACTCCCGCGAGGTGCAGACGAAGCGCATCCGCAAATCGATGAGCACGGAAAGCACCTTCCGTGAGAACCTCAACTCCGTGGAAGACCTGCGCCCCAAGATGCACTCGATGATCGAGGAGCTCTCCGCCGATCTGGTCCGCTACGAGGACCGGGTGATCCGCTCGCTGGTGTTGAAGATGAAGTTCGCCGACTTCACCCGCACCACCGCGGAGCGGGCGCATTCCTTCGTGGAACGGGAGATCTTCGAGGAACTCCTCGCCGAAGCCTGGCAGCGCGGGGATGGCAAGGGTGTGCGCCTGTTGGGTGTCGGCGTGCGTTTCAAGGATCCCGAGGAGAAGCGGCAGTTGGAGTTGTTGTAAGATTCCGCGAGGCTTTGCCCGGGATTCTTGTCCCGAAGATAAGATAACTCACAAGATTTCTCGACCAAGTCCGTTACGAAGGATTGAAAAGCGCTGACCGCTTCTCATTTGCCCCAGGGTTGAACTTCATTCTGGAAAACGTCCCACTGACGAGCCGTCTTGGTATAGGATTTCCGACTACGTTGAGTTTCATCATGTAATGGCGGCTACTTTCGGGACAGGCCCTGAAGGAGAACTCCAGTGGGGGAATTCTGGATCTACTTTTGGAATTGGTGCATTTAGCGTTGACTGACTATGCAGTTATTCTCGCCAATTTTCTTGTTGTGGGGATTTGCCGCCGCGCTCGCGTGGAGCGGAGAACTCTCCGAAATGGACGATGAACTACTAGCTGATGCATTCGACGGAGCAAGGGTTCCGGGCTTTTCAGACGATGCGCTAAGAAAAGAACTCTCAAGAGATGATGCTAGATCATTCATTGAGAAGGTCGCAGGCAATGAGCGCTTGAGGAAAAATCTCATTGCTTTGCCTCAATACGTGGAAGACCAATATCTAAGAGATTATCTTATTAAGAGGATTCTGAGCGAGCGAAACATTTGGCTTGGCGATCAAGCTGTTGATCCGGCGAGCAAATTGCCCGCCATGCAGGCCTATGTGTTTTCTGCTACAGTACTAGAGAAGGAATTTTTCGTTAAGAAGGGTGACCCTGAATTCGAAAAACTAAGTTTGATTGCTCTAAATGAGAGAACGCGTGAAAGGCTGGCCGGAATTTTTGAACGAGTAACTAAACTCGATGAGACGCAACGTGTCAAAGGGAGTCCGGAGATGAACGCTCTCACAATGGAGCTTCGTAATCTTTTGGAAGCCGTCGACGAAAATGGGGTTTTGCGGAAAACCCCACTTCATTCCGACCAGAGAAGACCTAGGGAGGACGATCTTCCAGAAAAGGGTAGTGAAGTACTTCAGGGGGAGACTCATAGTGGTAGCTTGGCTCCTGCTAGTTCAAGCAAGCAATCTTTGCGGAAGGTTGGACGACGCTTTGTCGTTCCTGTCTCCCTGGGGGCGACCCTCTTGCTGGCAGTTGCCGCTTACATGGCTTTCGGGAGAAAACGAGCAAGCCATTAGTCTGGTCTTCCGCAACGACATGAGAACTTTCCGAATTCTATATGTTGTTCCTTTGTTTCTGGCTAGCGTGGTCAGCGTTGCAGCGACTGGTGGACAACTTGCCGAGATGGAGAACGAAACCCTGTTACGGGCCTTCGACGGTTGGACAGTGCCCGGCTATAGCGAGAGAGCAAGCTGAAGAGTGAGCTGGAGAGCCGTGAAGCGTCCGCTCTGATTCAGAAATGCATGGATGACGAGCGGCTGAGAAAGACTTTGCCAGCTTTCCCCCAATACATTGTGCGCGATCAGCTGAGGGATGATCTTATTAGCTATATTCTCGAGGAGCCGGGGGTTTGGTATTCCGATGAATCCGGAGAAAATCCCGTTGATAAGGTTGCGGTGATGCAGGTGGGAGGCTTCGTTGATAATGCACTGCGGGAGGAATTTTTTCTTTCACCGGATGACCCCGACATATCGAGGTTGAGTAAGGCGATCTTCCGCAAATCGACGCGATATCTGGTGGCAGACTTGTTCGAGCGCGTGACCAAAATTGAAAAGTCTCAGCGGGGTCAAGGCGGGTATGATGGAACGCTTCTTTGGAGATGCGGTTGCCTCGGAAGCGGGCCGTTCCTTGGGTCGCCTTCCAGATTACACCTTCCATTGGTGGGCGTCGATTTTTGTGGGAGTGATCGTGGTGGTCGGCTTGGTGCGACGTGGTTGCCACCGGCGTATGGCATGATGCTCTGCTTCTCTTTCCCCCGGCCCCCTCAACCCCCCAAGCAAACACCCCGGGTTTCCCCGGGGTGTCGCGTGTAAGGGATGACGTCGCGTTTCGATGTCTCAGCGCCGGCAAAGGTTCTGCACGATGCCCACGGCACCCGCGGCGACGAGGCGTGCGGCTTCCTTGTTCGTGATCACCTTGCTCTTCGCGAGCTGGTGCGCCAGCGAGACCACCGCGCTCAGGTAGCGCCCGGGCTTCTTGAGGTCCAGGGCAGGCAGTGCGGCGAAACGGTCGGCGAGGGTCGTTCCCGTGGCATCGACCTGGTTCGGCACGGTGCTGTCCACGCCGAGGATCGAGACGGTGGGATCCATGATCGAGTTCACCACCGCATCCACGTCGTCGAGCAGGCCGTCCCCGTCGGTATCGGGGATCGGGATCTCCTGTTCGATGTACCAGAAGTTGCCCGCGCCTTTTCCACCGGTGGTGGCATCCGTCAGCATGTTCTCGCCGGCGGCGAAGCCGAAGCCCGGCAAGGGCTTCATGCCGGAGCCAAGGCCGGTGAGGGATGTCGCGGCGAGATGTTCGAAGAGCACGCTGGAGTCCGCGCCCGAGATGACCCGGATTCCCCCGGCCCGGCCTGAAGCAAGCGGAGCCAGCCCTGGCGAACCGATCAGGTAGTCGGCGATTTCATCGCCATCGAAATCGAGGCTGCCGCCGACGTTCACCGGCTGCGAAGCCGGAAGCCCCGCGACCGAGAGATCCCGGATGGTGGTCAGGTCGGCGCCGGAGACGAGGTAGGCCCCGCCACCGGAGAAGCTCCCCACCATCAGGTCCGCGATCCCGTCGCCATTCGCGTCCGCCGCCGGGGCGAGCGTGTAGCCGAGACGGATCACGCTGCCCGCTCCCAGCAGGGTCGAGGCCACCGCGTCGTCCGAACTGCGGTAGGTGGTCACGCGCCCGACCGGGATGCCGCCGCTGCGGAAGCCGTAGGCACCCACCGCGAGGTCGGCCCGGCCGTCGCCATCGATGTCGCCGATTGCCGCGAGCGCCGTCGCGAAGGAGCTGAAGCCGATATCGGACGCGATGGTGCGGAGCACCGAGCCATCCGCACCGGACAGCACATAGACCGCGCCGCGGTTGCTGGACGCCATCGAGGCGCCGACGAAGAGGTCCTCCGCGCCATCGCCATTCTGGTCGCCCGCGTTGGCCAGCATGCCGCCGAATTGCGATCCCGCCACACCGGTTGTGACGGTGACAAGGGAGCCGTCCGTGCCGGAGTAAACCCGCACCGTGCCGGTGCCGAAGCCGGTGGTTCCCGTATAGCCGGGGGCACCGACCGCCAGATCCGTCACGCCGTCGCCGTTGGCATCTAGCGCGGCCATGGAGATCCCGAAGAACTGCGAGGCAGCCGCAGAGGCGGGGGCGTAGGTGCGGAGGTGAGAGCCATCGGCACCGCTGACGACGAAGACGACGCCCGATCCGAAGAGGCCACTGGACCGGTAGCCTGGATCGGAGATGGCGAGATCGGCCGTGCCGTCGCCATCGATGTCACCGACGGCGGCGAAGTTCGTGCCGAGCTGCTGGTTATCGACCTCCGGGAGGAGGGTGAATGCCAATTCCGCCGCGTGCAGCGGAAGGCAGGAACCGGCGGCCAGAAGGAGGGCCTTCAGCCGCCGGGGACAAGTCAGGGGTGTTTTCATGTAGGGTGTGGGTGTGCATGGCGACCCTACAGTTTGACCCAAAAAACCTAACAAATGTCAATATTCCGTCTAACGATTCGCATTTATTAAATATTTAGTAAAATCAACATTAGGCCCTCATCCGTGAAGGACGGGCCGCCCGGAAAAGGCACGGGATTTTCATCGCCTCCAAGGCTCAATCGCGTGCGAGGAACTTCCGCGACTGCTCGACGTATTTCTCCGCCCACACCTTCACCTTCGACTGCTCGTCGGGCGATAGCGTCCGCACGACCTTCGCCGGCGAGCCGATCACCAGCGAGCCGGGCGGGATGATCGTGCCGCCGGTCACCAGCGCGCCCGCGCCGATGATCGAGCGTTCACCGATCACCGTGCCGTCGAGCACGATCGCGCCCATGCCGACCAGCACCTCGTCCTTGACGGTGCAGGCGTGGAGGATGGCCGAGTGTCCCACCGTGACCAGTTCGCCGAGGATCGTCGGGAGATCGTCGGAAACGTGGATCACCGCGTTGTCCTGCACGTTCGAACGCGGGCCGATCACGATTTCATTGATGTCGCCCCGCACCGTGGCGTTGTACCAGATGCTGCTTTGCTCGCCCAAGGTCACGCGGCCGATCACATCCCCGCTCGCGGCGACGAAAGCGGAGGGGGCGATGTCCGGGGCGTGTCCTTCATAGCGCTCGATGGCCATGCCCGGAGCTTGGGTCGAGTCCGTCCGGCTGTCAGGTGCGAATGTGGTTTCCGGGCCTGCCGGGGCGGCTTTTCAAGGCCGGACGGGGGCGACGATTCACTGGACAGGCTCACGAATCGCGCGGAGAAGTGCTCCGTCGGCAATCACTCGCCCTTCTCAAGGTCCTCCTTGACGAAGGGGCAGGGGGCGTTTGGTTTCCGCCCTCCCGCACATCATGCAATCCTGCCTCATTGTCATCGGCCTCTTCATCCTCGCGCTCGGGCTCCGCTCGGCGCGGAAGGCGCTGGTGCGCAAGGCGGGGGCGGTGGTATTCCTGGGCGCGAGCTTCATGGCGCTCTTCTACCTGACGGACTGCGTCTGGTGGGGGATTGCCGGCGTGGCGGTCTGGTTCTTCCTTCCGTGGATCGAGCTGCTCACCCGCATCCGGCGGATGCGCCTGCCGATGGAGAACCGCCTCCGGCAGCGCGAGGTCCCCGACCCGGCCTTTTTTCCGAATGCCGTGGAGGCCGCCGCCGCGATGGAGGAGGCCGGCTTCGAGCACGTGGACGACTGCGGCTGGGAGTGGGGTGGCATGAAGCAGTTCTTCCGTCTCTTCTGGCATCCGGAAGAGCGGGCGGTCAGCGCGGTCTGCCTGTGCGAACAGGGCGATGTCGCCTTCGCCTTCATCTCGATCACCTCCCGCGACCAGGCGGGCCGGATCCTGCGCACCACGAATTTCCCCTTCTCGCCCACGCTCAAGTGTCCGGGCAACATGCGCTGGAACCACGTCCCCTGCGAGCGCAACTGCTTCCATCAGATCCTCCAGGACCATCACGAGTTCCTGCGCCGGATGAACGTCGGGGCCGATAACCTGCGGATGCCCGACCCCGACGAGATCGAGGATTCGATCGAGATCGAGATGAAAACCCAGATCCGCCACAACCTGAAAGCGGGCATCATCCGCGAGACCGGGGACGGCCATTTCGAGTACTCATTCCGCGGCTTGCTCTTCCTCTGGGGCCAGTTCGTGAAGGACATGGTCCGCCTTTGCTGAAGCGCGGCATTTACAGCGACCCGGAGTCGTGGTCTGATAGAGATGGTGAAAATCCATCCGCCACTTGGTGATGCCCGGTCCGGCCTCGCGGGAACCTTGGCGGCTGTCGTGATCTTCGCCGGGACCTTGTGGCTGATGACCGGGCCGGCGGATGCGACCGGCAGGATCGCCGCGGGCGCGGCCGTGCTTCTTGCCGCGGGCTATCTGATAGGATCGCGGGGCCGTGCGGCACCGGCTCCGGCGCTGACCCTGGCGCCAGGCGAGGATGGGTCCGCCGCGGCCCGTCTCGTCGAGATCAACCGCGACCTGGAAGCAAAGCTCAAGGAGGGCCGCGAGTCCCACCGCAAGCTGGAGCACTACTTCGAGATGCTCATGGCGAATGTCCCGGCCAATATCTACTTCAAGGACACCGAGTCGCGCTTCCTGCGCGTGAACCAGAGCATGGCCGCCTGGGTGGGCCGCGGTCACCCGGAGGACCTGGTGGGCAAGACCGACCACGACCTCTTCGGGCCCGAGCATGCGGACGAAGCGCGGGCGGTCGAGATCGAGATCGTGAAAACCGGAGCCTCGATCACCGGCCTGGTGGAGCGGGAGATTTTTCCCGATGGCAAGACCGGCTGGGTGCTGACGAACAAGATGCCCTTCCGCGACCACGAGGGCCACATCATCGGCACCTTCGGGATGTCGAGCGACGTGAGCGAACTCGTCGAGACCCAGCATATCCTCGAACGCGAGCGGAACATGCTGCGCTCGCTGATCGACGGCTTCCCCGACAAGATCTTCGCCCGCGATCTCCAGCGCCGCTACCTGGTGGTGAACAAGGCGATGGCCGAGTGGGTCGGCGCGAAATCGCCCGAAGACATGCTCGGCAAGACGCCCGCCGACTACTTCCCGGAAGTCGTGGTCCGCACCGGCAAGGAAGAGGATCTTCGGATGATCGAAACCGGAGATCCCGTGCTCAACCGCGAGTGGCACCTGGAACTCCGCAAGGGCGACCTCCACTACTTCGTGACGACGAAGGTCCTGCTGCGCGACGCCGACGGCAAGCCGTGGGGCATCATCGGCATGGATCGCGACGTGACCGAGCAGCGCCGTGCCCAGGAGAAGGCGATCCAGGCCGAGCAGCGGATGCAGGAGATGATCGATAACAGCCCTGCGGTGATCTCGATGAAGGACCTCAAGGGCCGCTATCTGATGGTGAACCGGGGCTTCGAGGATCTCTTCGGGCTCGAACGCAAGGACGTGCTCGGCTTCACCGATCACCAGCTCATGGCGGACAAGGCGGCGGCGGACAAGTTCCGCAAGCACGACCTGCTCGTCGCCGAACGCGGCGAGGCCCTCCAGATGGACGAGGAGCTGTACGTGGACAACGAGCCGCGGACCTATGTCTCGGTGAAATTCCCGCTGCGCGACCTGCGCGGCGAACTGAAGGCGATCGGCACCATCTCGACCGATATCACCGACCGCAAGGCGGCGGAGCAATCGATGCACCGGCTCAACGACGACCTCATCCGCGCCAACGAGGACCTCCGCCGGGCACAGGAGCAATTGATCCAGGCGGAGAAGATGGAGTCGGTCGGCCGTCTTGCCGCCGGTGTCGCCCACGAGGTGAAGAACCCGCTGGCCATGATCGGCATGGGCATCGAGCTCTTGGCGCGCCGTGTCCCCGAGGATGACATCCAGGGTTTGGAGACCATCGAGCGGATGAAGCGCGGAATCGACCGGGCGAAGAAGATCGTCAGGGGCCTGGTGGACTATTCCTCCGCCCGCCAGCTTTCCGTCGAGCCCAAGGATATTGTCGAGGTGATCGGGGATGCCCTCGCCCTGGTCGAGTATCCGCTGCGGCAGGCCCGCGTGAAGCTGGTGAAGGAACTGGAGCCGGACCTCCCTCATGTCAGCGTGGATTCCACCAAGATGGAGCAAGTCCTGGTGAATCTCATGATCAATGCCATGCACGCCATGCCGGACGGCGGCACCCTCGTGGTCCGCGCCTACAGCAACATCCTCAGCGGGGTAAAGCGGGACGAAGGTGCCCGGACCACCGGCCACCTCCGGGAGGGCGACCGCATCGTCCGCATCGAGATCGACGACACCGGCACGGGCATCGACGAGGCGAACATGTCGAAGCTCTTCGATCCCTTTTTCACCACCAAGCCCACCGGTACCGGTACCGGCCTCGGCCTCGCCGTCTGCCGCAAGATTGTCGATCTCCACAACGGCGTCCTCGAACTCGAGAACCGCCCGGAAGGAGGCGTGCGCGCCTCGATCACCCTGAAGGCCTAAACCTCAAGGAGCGCCGGCGTCCCGCCGGTGACCTTCGCAGGGCCCCCGGGCACCCCTCAACCTCCGGAATACCTGGCGCTCTTGCTGTCTTGGCGGTTCCCCACCTCTTCCTCCCCCGGAAAACCGTGTCACGCCTCCGTCCTTTCTTGCGCATTGCAGCGTATTGGAATAGTAATGGCATTATGGATACCACCCGGATTCTCATTATCGACGACGAACCGGACTTCACCGCCCTCCTGAAGGCGAATCTCGAAGAGGTGGGGAATTTCGAAGTCATGGAGGTCAACGACTCCTCGCTCGCCCTCAAGGCCGCCCGCGAGTTCAAGCCCGAGCTCTGCGTGATCGATGTCGTCATGCCCGGCCTCGACGGCGGCGATGTCGTCGCCCAACTCCGCGCCGACCCGGAACTCAAGGACGTCGCCGTCGTGATGCTCACCGCGTTGGTGGAGGAAAACCCCGACACTCCCGACGGCGAGACTCAGACCGGCGGCCTGCCCTTCGTCAGCAAGACCTCGGACTTCGGAACCATCCTGAGCTGCATCGAGAAGCACATCGAGGAAGTGCGGGACCGCCCCGCCGTGGAAGAGGAGGCCTCCCGCTTAGCGGAGGTGTGGGATCTGGGCTGAAGCTCTCCCGCGGAGGAGGGACCTTGGACAAGGCCATTCCGCACTCGGACACTACCGCAGGTCCTGCGGACCGCCCGCCGGCAAGGTCCCGCGCCGCGCCGGGATGGTCTTGAGCCCCGAAGGGGCGGCAGGCAGATAGCCCCGGGTGAAACCCGTGGTGATGCGGCAAAGATAAACGGCCCCCTGACCGGGGGGGCAAGGAGGTCCGAGCAACCCTTCGCTATGGCCGCCGTTCGTTGCAGCGCAGGATTGGCAGCGATGCGTCAGGACTCAAACTCTCCGGGCTGCAACCGGCTGCTGTAATGTGAACCGGGTGACGGCTCAATCTTCCGGCGCTCGGCCCGAAACTCCGCAGCCATGCGCCAACGTAAAACAAGACGTTGAAAGAAACCAGCCTCGGCAAACCCGGTAGCGTATCGAGTTTGAATGGACTCGCGCAACTCACGCAAGCGCGCCCGAAACTCCAGACTGCCACGCAACCTCGACTCTCCGTCCGAAACAATGCGCGATTTCATAGGGTGCGCGGAGTGGTCTAACATCAAAGATGAGCCACGCCGTGGCCTGGCACCTTGTTAGCCCGATTGTTCATGTGGCGAACGTCAAAGGTGACTCACGACTGCGCGATGGCGCGGCCCGTGCCAGCGAGCGAAGCGAGAGCACAGGGCGTGACGGCGGGTAGTCGTTGAGTCCACTGTCTTGTTCGGCTTCTTGTGATTTTTGGCTTCTTGCGTTGCTCTCCTTCGGAGTTACTTGAACGCAGCGCAACCTTCAGCCCAGGCTCCAGCGTTCAGCTTGGAGGCCGTGCAACTAAAGAGTGCGATCTTGCCCTCCTTGCACTTCGCTGACAGCAATTGAATCTGAGTCCGCTCGGCATCGCTATAGACTGCTGGCAAGGTGTAGATAATCCACACGCCATTCTCTCGCACTTCTTCGGGCAACGATCGAATGTGCTTTAGCAGGCCCTCGGCATCGAGCCCTGCTAGCTCCTTCTCGGGCTTCGGAGAAGTGACCGTGAAAAATCCCTTGAGGCCGTGCTTCTCGACTTTGTCTCCGGGGAGGAAGTTTACTTGTATCCCATGCTCGCGGTCCGGGGCCGCCTGAGCAACGAGGGTTAAGAGGGTAAGGGCTAGTATTGTGAATGCGGTTTTCATAGTGGGTTGGTTTGTGATTCTTGGCCAACGTCAAGGCGACTCACGGCGGAACGCCGTTGAGTCCGCCGTCATGTTCTGCGTGGTTTTTTCGTAGGGATCAGGCGCGAGGTGTTCAGCGAGGTGTTCAGTGCCTTTCGTGCACTGTAAAGCGGAACCATCGATATGAAACTCGACGAGATCACGGCCATTCTTCTCAACCACAAATACATCTCCATTCTGGCTCTCCTTCCATTCTATAGCTAGACCCCTGCCCCATGGAATGGATGTCTGCTGCTTCATCTCAGATTTCTTGTGGGAGACAAACAGCCGGAGCGTGCCATCCATAGCGTGTGCGGTCTGACCTTTGAATCTCAGCCCTCTCACATAGGAGTCGCCGGACGGCGAGCCTGATTCGAGCCTGAACCGCGCCGGAAGAAGCAACACCGCCCCGATGACAACCGCGATCGCTAGGATAGGAAGTAAGATGAGGAGTGCTTTCTTCATTTCTTGCAGAACATCGCGATGGTCTTCAAAACCACCGGAAAATCAACCCCTTATATCCCGCGTTCTTGCAAGCTATCGCTCACGTAGGATGTCGGTCCGGCGCGGGAAAATGCTCCCCAATGGGCAATGGTCTGCAAAACCGCAGGAATCTGTCCTTGGAGGCGCGATAGGTGGCAACGGCAAAACCGGCGCTTTTCTCGCGCGAATACAGGATAGCGCTCGGTTGCGCGTCATATCATGCGATCTGATCTCCCCATGCTTTCCCACTGGTTCCCCGGAAATCCCCCATTCCTGTCGGCACGCACGCTCCTGATTGCTCTACCGTCCCATACCGGCCCAGGACCTCCGCCCCCTCCCCGCCGCCTTGCGCGTCCCCGCATCCGTTCGTGACACCCGGCATCGGGCATGGATGCTGCCCGGGTGAATCTGCTGACCATTTCCTCCCTGAAGGAACAGGCCGGCGAGCAGCCGCTCGTGGCCTTCATCGATTGCGAGTTGCAGTCGCGCAGCCTGCGCCAGACGAAGGCGGGGAAGCCCTATCTGGTCCTGACCTTCGCGGATGCCACCGGCAGCTTCAATCTCAACGCCTGGTCGGACGCCCCGCTTTACGATGCCGCCAGCGGCTTGCCTGACGGCACGGTGATCCGCCTCGATGCCCAGTGGACCCAGAACCAATACGGCGTGAATGCCGCCAACATCGCGTGGGAACGCTTGAGCGGCGATGAGCTCGAGACCTTCTTCGCGGGCGATGCCGCCACGGCGGAGAAGCAGCGCCGCGATTGGGAGACGATCCGCGCCTTCTGCTCCGGCATCCGCGATCCCCGGCTGCACGCGGTGGCCGAGCACTTCATCACCGATCTCGGCGCGAAGTTCCGCCGCGCCGCCGCCGCCCGGAAGAACCACCACGCGCGCCGTGGGGGCCTCTCGGAACACGTCGCGCAGATGATGCGCATGGCGGATCTGGTCTGCTCGGCCTACCCGCAATTGAACCGCGACCTGATGATCGCGGGCGTCCTCTTCCACGACTGCGGGAAGCTGTGGGAGAACCAGTATCCCGAGCGCGGCTTCGGCCAGAGCTACAGCCTCCACGGCGAAATGCTCGGCCACATTCCGCTCGGGATCGAACTGGTGAACAAACTCTGGCGCGACGTCGCCGATGCCCCGGAAGCGAAGGATTGGCTGCCGCTCGAACCACCGAGCGAGACCGTGCGCCTGCACCTGCTCCACCTCATCGCCAGCCACCACGGCGAGCTGCAATTCGGCTCGCCGACCCTGCCGCGGACCCCGGAGGCCTTTGCGCTTCACTACATCGACAACCTCGATGCCAAGCTGGAGATGGTGAAGGATGCTTACACGCAGGCGGGCGAATTGGCTGAGGGCATCTACGAGAAGCAGTTCCCGCTGCCAGCCAATCTGGTCGAGCCCTTGCCGTCTTTCGGCGCGCCCGCTTCTGTTCCGGGCGCGGACGAAGCATGAGAGATTCCGCGCTTTTTCCAGCAAGCGGCGGCTTGCGGATTCCGCGAAACCGATCAGGTTGGCGGGCATCTTGTGAAACCATCGGGCGAATGCCGGGTTTCCCCTTCGCCACCATGGAGCATTGCCAAGGCACTTTGATCCGGCTCACCAAGCTGACCGACACCAGTTGGATCGTCCACTGGTTCACGGCCGGGCACGGGCTGATCAAGACGGTGGCCAAGGGTGCCCGGAGCCCGAAAAGCCCCTTCGCC
>CAMLOZ010000002.1 GCA_946481625.1 uncultured Haloferula sp.
GCTCGCGGGCCCGCTCGGGATCGAAGCGGCAGATGCGCTCCAAGCTCTCCCGCAACCCGGCGATGCGGAGAGCGACCAGTTCGTCGAAGTCGGCCTTCGTGATGCGGGGGAAGGTGACGCGGTCGGACAGTGGTTTTGATGCGGACTGGGTCATGGTGCCAAAGGCATTTTGCAATGAGGCGTTCCAATCGGGAGGATTGGCTTTTCGGGTATTTGGCGTCAAATTGTTACGGTGCCAGTCTACCATCCGGGATTGCAAACCTTCCACCTCCCGCTGGCGGAGGGCTCGGTGACTTTGCGCGAGGGGCTGCGGCGATTGATGGAAATCGGAAACTCTCAGGAAGAGGTGCCCCTGATCGTACGCTTGATGGAGAATCCGGCGTTCGACATGCCGCCTCTCTCGATGTTCCGGGGGCGGGTGAATCTGGAGCAGCATGATTGCATCCACCTGCTGCTGGGACGGGGGACGACGCTGATGGACGAGGCATTCACGATCGGCTTCACGATGGGATCGACCAAGCGGATGAGCACCTCGGCGACGGATCTCTTCGCGGCGGTGGCGGAGCGGATTTACCCGAAGGCGTATCGTTTTCCGCTGCCCGCGGTGCGGGTGTTCCGGGATGCGGTGCACCTCGCGTCGATTTCGAATTGCCGGAGGCTCGATGCGGTGGATTTCAAAGCATTGATGGATCTGCCGTTGCGGGAGATCCGGGAGCGGCTGGGAGTGGAGGAGGAGCTGTTGACGGCGTACTATCGGATCGAGGCGGCGCGAAATCCGGAAATCGCGGCTTGCCAGAGGCTGGTGGCGTGATGGCTTGCCTCGCGATCAGTTGCCGCTGGCGAGGGCGACGAGGATCGCCTTCTGGGCGTGAAGACGGTTCTCGGCTTCCTGGAAGATCACGGAGGCGTGCTTTTCCAGCACCTCCTCGGTGATCTCCTTCCCGCGGTAGGCGGGAAGGCAGTGGAGCACGATGTGACCTTCCGCGGCCTGCTCCAGCAGGGGGCCATTCACCTGGAAGGGTCCGAAGGCCTCCTCCTTGTCCTGCTGGTCTTCCTGGCCCATGGAGAGCCAGACGTCGGTGTTGATGACGTGGGCGTCCTTTGCTGCAAGTACGGGATCTGTCGTAACGGTGACGTTCGGAGCGTCGAGCTTCACGAGGAATTCGGCGGGCGGCTGATAGGCGGCGGGTGCGGCCACGGCGAGTTCGAAGCCAAGCCTCTTCGCCGCCCACATCCAGGAGATGGTCATGTTCGAGAAGCCGTCGCCGATGAATGCGATCTTCTTGCCCTCCCATCCGCCAAGCACCTCTTTTACCGTGAGGAGGTCGGCGAGGATCTGGCAGGGGTGCTCGTCATCGGTCAGCGCGTTGATGGTGGGGATGCCGGAGTAATCGGCGAAGTCCACCACGTCCTGCTGCGCGAAGGTGCGGATGATGCAGCCGTGGACCATCCGGCCGAGCACGCGGGCGGTGTCCTTGATCGGTTCGCCCCGACCGAGCTGGATATCGTTCTTCGAAAGGAACATCGGGAAGCCTCCGAGTTCGCGGATGCCGACTTCGAAGGAGACGCGGGTCCGCGTGGACGACTTCGTGAAGATCATCGCCCAGGTCTGTCCGGCGAGCGGTTGCTGCGTATGATAGCCGCGCTCCGCCTTCAACTTCACCGCGTTGTCGATCAGCGTGGTGATCTCGGTGGCGCTGAGCTCTTCGATGGAGAGAAGATGTTTCATGGTTCGAGTGGTCAGGGGCCGGGGTCAGGGATCAGGGTGGAGAAGAAAGACGCCGCTCCAGGGCGTCCATGAGGCCGTTGAGCATGCGTCCAACCTCTGCGGAAAGTTCGAGGAGGTGATCATGGATGCCCCTCAAGGTTCGAGAGGACATCTCTAACGATCGCCAGCGCCTCGTCCACCTCGGCGTCCGAGACGTTGAGCGGCGGCAGAAGGCGGATGGTCTCGGGGCCTGCCGGTGGAGCGAGGAGGCCGGCTTCGAGGAGCTTGCCGCAGACGAAGGCGGCGGGCAGCTTGCCTTCGGGAACCGCAAACTTCGCGGTGTCGAGGCCGATGCCTAACAGGAGGCCGATGCCCCGGACTTCGGTGACGAGCGGCGATTGCCACGACGCGATCTCCTGCCGGATACGCTGTTCCTGCCGGAGCACGTTGGCGGCGAGATTCTTTTCCGCGACTTCCGCGAGCACGGCGAGCGAGGCGGCACAGGCGAGGGGACTGCCGCCGTAAGTGGTGCCGTGCGAGCCGGGACCCATGAGCGAGGCAAGCGTCTTGCCCGAGGCATCGATCGGCCGGTCGGAAAGCCAGAAGGCACCGATGGGGAAGCCGCCGCCCATCCCCTTGGCCCACGAGATCGCGTCCGGCTGGACTTCCGGGGCGATGGCGCGCCAGGCCATCGGCTGGCCGCAGCGGCCGAAGCCGGTCTGCACTTCGTCGAGCATCAGCAGCAAGTCATGTTTCTTGCAGAGGGATGCGACGCCGCGCAGGAATTCCGGTGTGACGACATTCACGCCGCCCTCGCCCTGCACCGGCTCCAACAGGATCGCGGCGGTCTCGGGCGCGATGGCGGCTTCGAGAGCGGCGAGGTCGTTCAGCGGTAGGTGGCGGAAGCCGGGGAGCATCGGGTCGAAGCCTTCCTTCACCTTGTCCTGACCGGTGGCATTGATGCCGCCGAGGGTCCGGCCATGGAAGGACTTCGTGAAACTAAGAACCTCGTACCTCGGCGCGCCAGCGGGAAGAGGCCGGGCATGGCCGAAGCGCCGCGCGGTCTTGATGAGGCCGTCGTTTGCTTCGGCTCCGGAGTTCGCGAAGAAGATTTTCCCCGGCAGCTTCACGTGGTCCTCCACGATCACGCGGGCGAGTTCTTCCTGCTGCGGGATGGTGTAGAGGTTCGAGACGTGCAGGAGCGTTTCCGCTTGTTCCCGGATGGCCTGGACGAGCCGCGGCGGGCAATGGCCGAGAGCGCAGACGGCGATGCCGGTGCAGAAATCGAGGTAGCTTTTCCCGGCATCGTCCCACACGCGGGTGCCCGCGCCGCGGACGAGCGTGACGGGGAAGCGGGCGTAGGTGGGCAGGACGTGGCTCATGGGAAAGGGGCGGACGCTAGCGGTCTTGGCGGGATTGGCAAACCGGGAAATTGGGGCGGATTGGTCGGGTAGGGTCGCGTTCATGGTTCGGAAACAGGGGTGGAGGCTTGGACAAGTGGAAGGGGTTCGGGCTCCGGGGCCGGTTGCGATTTTCCCCCCGCGACGCGCCAGGTGGCGAGGAGGGTGAGTGCAGCGCCGGCGAGTTCGAGCGGGCTAAGGCGCTCGCCGAAGATCAGGAAGGCACCGGTGGCGGTGACGACGGGTAGCAGCATCTGGATCGATGATCCCTGCGAGACCGGCAGCGTGCGGTAGGCGTTGGTCATCACCAGTTGGGAGATACCGACGATGACGGCGGCGGCGATCAGGACCGCATGGCCGAGGGCCGGGAGTTCGACGGCCTTTTCCGCCCGGAGCGGCAGGGCGAAGAGGATGCTGTAGAAGCACTGCGAGGCATAGATGGTGCCGGCGTGTTCCGTAGCGCGGAGCTTGCGGATCAGGACCACGACGATTCCCGCGCCGAGGGCTCCTGCCAACGCCACGAGATCCCAGTAGGAGAAGCCGTGCGTGGCGTCTCCTTTCACGAAGGCGAGGAGCCCCGCGAAGCCGGCGACCATCCAGAGGAGGGCGTGGCGGGAGATCCTTTCCTTCAGCCACCAGGCGGCGATCAGGGTGGCGAAGATCGGGTAGGTGAGATTGAGCACGACGGCCCGGGAAGCACCGAGGGTGGCGATGGTCAGATAGAAGGCGGCGGTGGCGAGGGCGCCGATGATGCCGCGCAAGGCGACGAGCCGGCTGCCGACGAGTGATTTCAGGGACAGGCCGCGGCCGAAGCCGTAGAGGCAGGCGACCATGATCATGCCGAAGGCACCGCGGTAGAGGATGCCCATCCAGCCGTCCGCCATCGGCAGATGGATGCTGAGCGCACGCATCAGCAGGGTGTTCGCGGCGAACAGGATCACCGAGAGGAGCATCAGGGCGATGCCTCCCGGGTCGGAGTGTGTAGTCGGTTTCATCGGATCATGGGTGGATCCGGAAACGGCGGGCGCGGGGAAGCAGGGAATTAGCACTTCCTCCGGGGGCCCTGGGCCGCGTCCGGAGGTGGCAGGGTGCCATCAAGCTCCGAACGCACCCGCGCGCCAAATGGCGCGGGCGGCGAGTCGGACGATGTTGCGATGGTTCGCGGGCACGGGCGGGGATTGGCAGGCGGGCGGTGGAAAGTCAAGGATACATTGGAAAGCACTGCCGGTTAGGCCGGGCTTGCATGCCTCCCGCTCCGTGCCGACACTGCACCCGATGTTCGCGCCGAGATGGAAGAAAGAGGCGAAGCTCTTGTACAAGGGGGCGAAGAAGTACATTCACTACAAGCGCGACCTGCTGAAGCCGGACCGGATCGACGAGATCGAATCGCGGCGCGCGGATTTGCTCGAGGCGATCAAGGCGAACGACAAGGAGAAGACCGAGGAGGCTTCCAAGCAGCTCCGCAATACCTGCGAGAAGGCGCTGCCGAATTTCCCCCAGCAAGCGGCGTGGGAGGAGAACGTGGAAGTGATCTTCGTGGCGCTGGTGGTGGCGCTGGGCCTGCGGGCCTACGTGGTGCAGCCATTCCGGATCCCCACGAACTCGATGCAGCCGACGCTGAACGGGATCAACATCACGGAGACGGATGGGACGACGCCGTGGTTCGGCAAGCGGGCGCTGGACTTCGTGCTGCGGGGTCGTTCTTACAAGACGATCATCGCGAAGAATGATTGCCACGTGACGGACGTCAGGGACCGCTCCTGGTTCTTGTTCACACGCACGGAGGTGAGCCTCAGCGATGGGAGCAAGGTGAAGATCGCCGCACCGGACGGAGAGACGAAGCGCGCACTTGGAATTTCGACGATCAGGGATCCGCGCGGACAGCTGAAGTTGGAGCGCTCCTTCAGGAAGGGCGAGACGATCCTCAAGGGAACGATCGATGCGGGTGATCTCGTGCTGGTGGACAAGGTGTCGTATCACTTCCGCAAGCCAAAGCGGGGCGAGGTGTTCGTTTTCGACACGCGCGGAATTCCCACCGGTGGTCGCGATGCAGCCCGGATGGGAGACCAGGCAGCGGGCACGCATTACATCAAGCGCCTCTGCGGAGTTCCGGGCGATACGCTCTCGATCTCGCCCCCGAACCTGTGGGTGAATGGCAAGATCGCCCAAGAGCCCGGGATCCAGCGCGTGATCCAGGCGGAGGGCCCTCACAAACGGCTGAATCCAAATGGCTACGAACTTGCGCGGCCGGACTTCAGTCATCCGCGGCCCTTGGGTTCGATCGACCAGAAGTTTTATCTGAAGGACGAGGCTCCTCCGGGCATGCGCGAGTATGCGGCGCTGGGTGACAATACCGGGAATTCGCTGGATTCCCGTTACTGGGGCTCGGTGAAAGAATTCAACCTCGCGGGGCCGGCGTTGTTTTCGCTGTGGCCGATCACCAGCGGGCATTGGGGGCTTATCCGGTGAAACTCCGCAAATGCACGCATGGTAAGAATGGCACTTCGCGTGCATCGTACCGCACCTTTCCCCATGACCGATTCCGCTGAGATCACCCGACAGGCGAAATCGAACCTCGCCTTCGCGCTGCAAATTTTGCCGAAGGAGCGGCGCGAGGGGATGGTGACCTTCTATGCGTTCTGCCGGGTGGTGGACGATCTGGCGGATGATCCGGAGCGGCCGATCGCGGAGCGGGAGGCGGCCCTGGCCGCTTGGAAGGAGGGGCTGGAGCAGGGTTTTGCGAATCCCGACCCGCTGCAGGCGGAAGTGGTGGCGCTGATGGAGCGGCACGCGATCCCGTCGCATTTGCTGACGGCGATCATCGACGGATGCCTTATGGACCTGCGGCCCCGGCGTTTCGGGACCTGGGAGGAATTATCGCAGTACACCTACAAGGTGGCCTGCGCGGTGGGTTTGGCTTCGCTGAAGGTGTTCGGGGCGGAAGACCCGGCTTCGGAGCGCTATGCGGTGGCGCTGGGACATGCCTTGCAGCTCACGAATATCCTCCGTGACGTGGGCGAGGACCTCGGCAACGGCGTCCGGATCTACCTGCCGCTGGCGGACCTGGCGCGGTTCCAATACACCGAGCGGGATCTGATCGGGCGGGTGCACGACGGGCGTTTTGTCGCGTTGATGAATTTCGAGGCGGAGCGGGCGGAAGCGTTCTACCGCGAGGCGGTGGAGGCGATGCCGAAAGGCGACGCGAAGGCCCTCCTGCCCGCGGAGATCATGCGCTCGATCTACCAGAGCCTGCTGGAGAAGATGCAGAAAGACGATTTCAAGGTTTTCGACCGGCGCTACAGCCTGTCGAAGGCGCGGAAGATGGCGATCTTCTCGAAGCATTTCTTGCGCCTGGGGCAGACGGCCTGAATATTCGGGCATCGTCACCGTCCGATTGGCCGCAATGAAAGTGCTCGTAGTCCTGCCGCTCGTCCTCGCCTGCGCCTCCTGCATTTACCCGGAGCCGTATCCCGAGCCGCGTTCGCCTTATTATCGTCCGGACGGCTCGCGTTATTCCCCCTACGACCGCGGCCCGGCGGCGGGCCAGCGTCCGGACGGCTACGGGGCGGAGTCGGGTCGTTACGAACCCCTGACCGAGGAAGGGACCGGACCGCGCCATCCGGACACGCGCCCGGCACCCGCGCCGCGGATCGACGATGATTTCGAGCCTGCTCCGGCCCCGCAGCCGAAGCCGCGTCAGGAATATCCGGTGGCGGAGGCCACGGAGAATCCGGGCCGGGTGATCAGCCCGTATGCGCCCTACAACGTGATCGACGTGGAAGGCTTCAAGAGCGGGGCGCTGGCCAAGGATCCGTCGAACGGGAAGATCTTCCGGGTTCCTTGACCGCTCCGCGGCGGCCCGGGCTACTGCGCTCGTAGTAGGTCGGCGCGATCACTCCTTCGGGGGAAGAGCCGCGCCCTGGCCGGCCGGCCGTGCCGGAGCGGGCCGAGCGACTGGGTTGATGTTGTAATCCGTTTTTTTTCAGCTGGTTGGGTATGATGAATTGGCGGGTTTGCCGGGATTCATGAGGTGAATTCTGCGGGCGGAGGGGACGGTTTCGGTTGGTGGAGCAGGAGGTTTTTCCTACGGGGTCGGGCAATCCGGCGGGCGAACCCATCCTGCCGGAAACCCCAACCCAACCTAACCCGATGAAACCCTCCCTTGTATCCGGAAGCCGCCTGCCCCGTCGTTTCCGGTGTCCCGATGCCCGCATCGCCCTATTGCTCGCGGCCTCCTCCTGGCCCTTGGCCCTCACCGATGCATTCGCCGCGAGCAACTCGTGGATCGCCGGCGGCAGCGGCGACTACAGCGATCCGACGAAGTGGACCGGCGGCGTGAACGTGCCGAACTCCGCGGCGGACAGCGCGAGTTCCGACGGCACCGGCTCGGTGATCAACTATCTCTCCACCGACAATTACACGCTGAACGCGCTGAACTTGAATCTCGCGAGCGGTGCCACGGTGTTCAACCAGAGCGGCGGCTCGCTGGTGCTGACCACGCTCGGCTTCGGCGGTGCCGGCGGTTCCCGCAATCCCACCTACAACCTGAGCGGCGGCACGCTCAGCATGAGCACCTTCACCTGGGGCAACGGCAGCAACGCCCGCTTCAACGTGACCGGCGGCGCCGCTACCCACAGCGGATCGGCGGTCACCATCGGCGTGGCCGGCGGCGCGAACGGCGCGATCACGGTCTCTTCCGGCAGCTTCAGCCACGCTGGCACGGGCCAGGTTCAGCTCGGGACCGCGAACGGCGGCACCGGCGGCATCCTCATGACGGGCGGGACCTTCAACACGAACTCCACCGCCTTCCGCATCGGTGCCCAGGCCGGCGGGACCGGAAACATCACGCTTTCCGGCAGCTCGATCTTCAATGCGAACGGTGCCGGTGCGGGCACCATCTACCTTGGCAACAACGGCGGCAGCGGCAACCTGACCTTGAGCGATTCGGCGCAGTTCAACGGCAGCCAGTACGTGCTCTCGGTCGGCCAGTTCGGGAACACGGCCAACAACAAAGGCACGCTCACGATGTCCGGCACCTCCACGCTGAGCGCCAGCCGCATCGTCCTGGGCGGCGACAACGCGGCGAGCGCGATGATCGGCATCGTCAATCTCGACGGCGGCACCATTTCCACCGGATCCATCCGGCTCGGATCGAGCAGCGTGGCAGCCGGCCTCACCGCGAACGTGATCCATGCCAATGGAGGGACGATCAAGGCGACGACTCACGCGAACAATTCGAACTTCTTCCAAGGTGCCTTCGTCAACCTCCAGCTCGGGGGCCTGATGTTCGACACGAACGGCAATGCGGTGACGATCACCAATGCCATGTCCGGCAGCGGCGGCCTGACGAAACAAGGCAGCGGCCGTCTCACCCTGAGCGGGGTGAATACCTACGCCGATACCACCACCGTGCAAGCGGGCGACCTGCATCTTGCGGCCGGCGCGGAGATCGCGGGCGCGGTCACCGTCGATTCGGGAGCGACTCTCTCGGGCTTCGGCACGATCCGCGGCAGCACGACCATCGGCGGGATTCATTCCGTGGGAGCCAGCCCCGGCCTGCAGACCTTCACCGCGGGTCTCGAGTACCTCGCGACCGGCGTCCTGAACTGGGAACTCGCCGCGGATACAGATGGCGACCGTGGGCTCGCCACCGGCTTCGATGCAATCGACGTGAGCGGTGGCACCGTCACCATCCATCCCTCCGCCACGCTGGACATTGTCTTGAATGCGGTGGGTTCCACGACCGACTTCACCGACGGGTTCTGGGACAGTACGCGCACTTGGCTGGTGATCGATGGCACGAGCGGTGACAGCAACACGTTCACGCTTGGTGCCGGCCCCGTTCTGGATGCCAACGGGGAAGACTCCGGCGACTACGGAAGCTTCGATCTCTTCACCGATGGCAACGGCGATCACTTCGTCCGCTGGACGGCCGTGCCCGAGCCGAAAGCCGCGTTCCTCGGAGCGATCGGTATCCTCGCATTGCTGCGCCGCCGCACCCGTGGCTGAGCGGGACGGATCTTCTGTTGTCGCGCCACCCTCCCCCGAGAGGGGGAGGGCATTGACCGCGCGAGGAGGCAAAACAGCGCGAAAACGCGCCTTCTAACGCTCCGCAAGCCGCTCCCGCTTTCCTCCGCGAATCGATGGCGCGATCCTTCGCCCAAACCCTCAAGTCCGTTTTGCGGCACCGCCAGGCACCGACCATGCCCGCGCGTTTTCCCTGCCGCCCTTTGAAAGCCCAGCCCGAACCCGAGACCCAATGAAACGAAATCCCTACTCCGAATTCACCTATGCCCACCGCCTCACCTGCGCCGCGGTCGGTCTTGCCGCCGTGGCCATGGGCCAAGTCCATGCCGCGAGCAACAGTTGGATCGCCGGCGTCACCGGTGACTACAGCGTGGCTGCCAACTGGACCGGCGGCATCGACGTGCCGAACAGCGCCGCGGACACCGCGACTTCGGATGGCACCGGCTCGGTGATCAACTACCTGAGCACGGACAACTACACCCTGACCGCGCTCAACTTGAACCTCGCCAGCGGTGCAACGGTATTCAACCAGGAGGGAGGTTCGCTCACCTTGAACTCGCTCGGCTTCGGCGGCGCGGGAGGATCGCGGAACCCCACGTACAATCTCAACGGCGGAACCTTCACCACCGCGTTGTTCCCTTGGGGCAACGGCAACAACGCCCGCTTCAACGTGAACGGCGGCACCGCGACCCACAACGGCTCCGGGCTCGCGGTCGGTGTCGCGGGCGGTGCGAATGGCGCGATCACCGTGGCAAGCGGGGCTTTCAGCCACACCGGCACGGGTCAGCTGGTCCTCGGTAGCGCGAGCACCGCGGTGGGTGGCATCCTCATGACCGGTGGCACCTTCGACACGAGCTCGCCGCAATTCCGCATCGGTTCGCAAAACGGGGGCACCGGAAACATCACGCTGTCCGGCGCGTCGGTCTTCAACGGCACCGGCACGGGCACCATCTACCTCGGGAACAACGGGGGCTCCGGCAATCTCACCTTGAGCGACACGGCGGCATTCAATGCCGCCAATCTGGTTCTCTCGGTCGGACAATTCGGAAACACCGCCGGCAACAAGGGCACGCTGACCATTTCAGGCAGTTCTACCTTGAGCGCGACCCGCATCGTCCTCGGCGGCGACAATGCCGCGAGCGCGATGACGGGCATCGTCAACCTGGACGGCGGCACGATTTCGACCGGGTCGATCCGGCTTGGTTCCAGCAACGTGGCGCCGAGCCTCACCGCGAACGTGATCCATGCCAACGGCGGCACGGTGAAGGCCGTGACGCATGCCAACAACAACGGCTTCTTCAACGGTGCCTTCGTGGACCTGATGGCGGGAGGGTTGAAGTTCGACACGAACGATAACTTCGTCACGATCTCGAACATCATGTCCGGCACGGGCGGGCTCGAGAAGCTCGGCGGCGGCTCGCTGACCCTCAGCGGACTCAGCACCTACAGCGGAAACACCACGGTGACCGCGGGCGAACTGGTGCTCGCCGCGGCTTTCCTCCACGACAGCAGCACCCTGACGGTGGACGGGGATGCGACGGTGAACCTCTCGCACGGCATCGAGGACATCGTGGGTTCCCTGGTGGTGGACGGCGTGACCTACACGTCCGGCACCATCGGTTCCTTCGACTCGACGGCCATCGTTCAGCTTCCGCAGTTCACGGGCCTCGGGAAGATCCGCGTGGGGCCGCCGCCGGTAGGCCGGAATCTGGTCTGGACCGGCGCGACTTCGAATTTTTGGACCACCTTGTTCGAAGATGAAAACTTCACGGTCGATGGCACGCCGACGGTGTTTCAGACCAACGACAACGTGACCTTCGACGACACCAGCGCGGTCACCACCGTCCTGCTCTCCGGAAACGTCCAGGCGGGAATGCTGACTTTCAATGGCGCGCAATCCTACACGATCGACGGGGCCGGATCCGGGATCTCCGGTGAAGCCAGCGTCGTGAAGAATTCCACCGCTACCCTCACGCTCGGAGGACAGAGCAGCAACTTCACCGGGACCATCGCCGTGAATGCGGGCATGCTGGTGAAAGCGGACAACGCCTCCTTCGGAAACACCTCCGGCATCACCATCGCCGACGGCGCGCAGGTAAACATCAACGGCAAGGGCTCGGGATCGATCCATACCTACACCATCGGCGGTACCGGGCCGGAGGGCAGCGGCGCGATCATCAATACGGGCGGCGATATCTTCTCCTCCGGCGGCGTGAAAAATCTCATCCTCACCGCAGACTCGACCATCGGCAGCGACGGCGGCCGTTTCGACGTGGGCGGCGGCGGTGGCACCATCACCGGCAACGGGTTCACCCTGACGAAGGCGGGCAACAGCGCGATGGCCTTCCGCGGGAATGCCAGCGGCACCCCGATCCATTACGTGATCGCAGGCGGTGCGGCATGGACGGAAAACAGCGCGCTCGGCTTCGGCGGCGCGACCGGCACGATCACCGTGAAGAGCGGGGCGCGGGTCGGCAACGTGGGCGACCACAGCATCGCCACGCCGGTGACCGTGGAAAGCGGCGGCCGCATCTACAGCAACGGCGGCACCGGCACCTGGACCGGAGCCGTGACCTTGCAAGGAGAGGCCACCATCGACGGCGCGGCGGGCCAGGTGATCATCAACGGGGCGCTGACCGGCACCGCGAACGTGACCAAGACCGGCGGGAACAACGTGACCTTCGGGAACCTCGGCTACACCGGCAACACGACCGTGGACATGGGCCGCCTGATCCTCGCGGCCACAGGCCTGGCCGACGACAGCGACGTGATCGTGGATGCCGACGCCTCGATCGAAATCGCCCACGGCCAGCAGGACACCATCGATACCCTCCGGCTCGGCGGCGTGCCCGCCACCGCCGGCATCTGGGGATCGGTCGATTCCGGCGCGCCGAATACCAGCCCCTTGCTCGCCGGCACCGGCACGCTGCTGGTTCTCACGACCGGGACCACGCCTTTCGACGACTGGGCGGCAGGTCTCCCCGAGGGCCAGCGCACTCGCGAAAGCGATCCGGACAGTGACGGTTTCAGCAATCTTGAAGAATACCTTTTCGGGACCGATCCCGCCGTGAATACGGGCTCGCTGATCCAGTCGGCCCAGTCCGGGGCCACCCTCGTCGTCACATGGAACCAGCGGACCGCGAACGCCACCTATCAACTGCAGGAGCGCAGCGCCGATCTGGGAACCCCCTGGCCTGCCAGCGCCATCACGGTCGGCGATGCCGCGGATCAGACCGGCGTGCCGGCCAACTACACGCGCAAGGAGGCCGTGGTGCCCGTCGATTCGGCACGCAAGTTCGTGCGGGTGAACGGTACGGAGTCCTGACCCCGTATCCACGGACACCCGTAAATCGGAAATCTGGAAGCACCGGCCTAAACCGGTGCTTCCTTTTGTCCGTCATCCTTGCACCTTCCGCCGAAGCCGCGAACCCCGCCACGCCTCCGAATGAAGCTCCCGCTCCTTCTTGTCCTGTTGCCCGGAGCCGCCGCGCTCGCGGCGGACCCTCCCGCGCAGACCTTCCAGACGCACTGCTCCGCCTGCCATGCGGTCGATCACATGCTGGTGGGGCCTTCGCTGGTCGAGATTTCGGGCATCTATCGGGAAAATCCGGACGCCTTCGTGAAATGGTGCATCGCCCCGCAGCACAAGCGCGAGGGAGTGGTGGAGATGCCCTCGATGGCGCATCTGGGCGAGCCGGTGCTACGCGGTCTCCACGGCTACATCCTTGAAGCCGCCGCCGGGAAGACCGAGCTGAAGAAAACGGAAGGCGACCCCTACACCGTCCCGAGCGCGATGACGCGCCGCCCGCAGGTGATGCGGATCTTCCTGCCGGATGCCTCGCCCGCGGCGATCGCGGTGGCCTTGCCCGGCGATCTCTCGTTTTGCTTCGATGCCTCGGAGTGCCGCCTGCGCTACGTGTGGAAGGGCGGCTTCATCGACGGCTTCCCCTACTGGAAAGCGAACGGCAGCTCGCTGGCGAAGCCGGATGGCGAGATTGTTTACCGCGAGCCGGGCCATCCGCTCGTTGTCATGACGAGTGTCGCCATTCCTCCGAAATTCCTCGGCTATCGCATCGGCCAGGACGGCATCCCGACCTTCCGGTACCGGAATCATGTCGGTGCCACGATTTCCGAAACGATTCGTCCGCTGCCCGATGGCAAGGGCATCGAGAGGCATTTCGAAGCGGACGCCGAGGGCTTCTTTGTAGATGTGCCCGAAGGGGTACAAGTGGAATCCAGCACGGACGGCCGCAATATCTCCCGGGAACAAGCCAAATCCTTCACGCTCACCTACCGTTGGAAATGATACGGCACTTCTCGTACTTCACGGCCCTCTTCGCCGTCGCCGCCTCCGCGGCGGAATTCAAGATCGAGCGGATGCCGAATCCCCCTGGAGTGGACCCCCAGATCGGCGGGGTCGCCGCTTTGCCGGATGGCAGGATCGCCGCGGTCTTCCACCGCGGGGAGCTGATGATCTTCGAACCGGCACGGAAATCCTGGAAGAAGTTTGCCGAGGGACTTCAGGAGCCGCTCGGCATCGTCGCGGAGTCGCCGTCCACCTTCGTCGTGATGCAGCGCGCCGAGTTGACCCGCATCAAGGACAGCGACGGCGACGGCATCGCGGATGACTACGAAACGGTCTTCGACGGCTTCGGGATGACCGGGAACTACCACGAGTTCGCCTTCGGCCCGGCGAAGGGGCCCGATGGCAACTATTTCATCGCGCTCAACCTCGCCTCGAATGGCGCCGGGGTCCGCAAGGAAATCCGCGGTGAATGGTCGCAGCCCGGCGAACTCGACTTCGAGCAGATGATCCACGACAGCAAGTGGGGCGAACGTTCGGCCAGGGCCGGGCGCATGTATTCCCGCGTGCCCTACCGCGGCTGGATCATGAAGGTGTCTCCGGACGGCAAATCGGTGGAGCCCTACGCCTGCGGCTTCCGCTCGCCGGAAGGCATCGGCTTCGACGCCCAGGGCAACCTGCTGGTCACCGACAACGAGGGGGACTGGCGCGGCACCTCCCCCCTGCACGTGGTGAAGCGCGGGGGCTTCCACGGGCATCCGGCCTCGCTGATCTGGCAGGAGGGATGGAACAAGGGCGACCCGCGCAAGCTCCCGGTGGCGGAACTCGACGCGCTGCGCGTGAAGGAAGCGGGCCGCTTCCCGCAAGGCGATCTCGCGAATTCGCCGACACAGCCGGCGATCTTTCCTGCCTCGTGGGGACCCTACGCGGGTCAGGTCGTCTTCGGCGAAATGAACCAGAACCGGATGGTGCGCTACCTGCCCGACGACGTGCGCGGCTTCCGCCAGACGGCGCTGATCCCAATGTTCGATGGCACCGATCTTGGCAACGGCAACCACCGGCTCGCATTCGGTCCGGACGGCGCCTTGTGGGTCGGCAAGACCCACCTGTCATGGGCCGGAGCGGAAGGCCTCGTGAAGATCGTTCCCAAGGACATCGAATCCGCCTTCATCGTGACCGGCGTGCATCTGGAGAAGGCGGGCAAGCGGCAGTCGCTTCGCATCAGCTTCAGTCAGCCGGTGGCATCCGGACTCGAAGGCATCGCGGCGAACCGCTTCAACTACCTCTACCGCGAGGAATACGGTTCCCCGAAGATCGACGAAGCCGTGGTGGCGCTCGACACGCCGGTGCTGGACGAGGCGAATCGCGAGGTCCGCATCGGCCTGGATGCGAAGCAGGGCGCGATCCACCGCATCGATCTTGGCACGGTGAAGTCGGCTGGCGGCGGGACACTGGAAGGCAGCGCGATCTACTATCAGGCGACGATGCTGCCTTGAGCTTTCGCCGGTCCATTTTTCTCGTCTCCGGCCCCTCGTTTGCACCAGTCTGATGCCATGCAGGAAGCGATTGGAATCGTGCTGGGATCGGGGCTGGGACCGTTGGCAGATCGCGTGGCGGTCGAGCGCTCGGTAGGCTTCGGGGAAGTGGATCTCCCCGTTTCCAAGGTGAAGGGCCACGCCGGACGCTTCCTCTTCGGCACGCTTGGCGGGCACCCCGTCGTCGTCATGCAAGGCCGGGTGCACCTCTACGAGGGCCACGATGCCAAAGCGCTGACCGCCGGCGTCCGCTGGATGCATGGACAAGGAGTCCGTCACCTCATCCTCACGAATGCCGCGGGCACGCTCGATCCGGCAATGACTCCGGGCACCTGGATGATGCTCTCCGACCACCTGAACCTCACGGGGACTTCCCCGCTGGAAGGCGGGCCGAACTTCGTGGACATGACCGAGGTCTATGACGGCCCCGCGCGCGAGAGCTTCCGCGCCCTCGCGTCGAAGCAGGACATGGAACTTCACGAAGGAGTCTATGCCGGGCTACGAGGACCGCAGTACGAAACGCCCGCGGAGATCCGCATGCTCCGCACCTTGGGAGCGGATGCCGTTGGCATGAGCACCGTGCTGGAAGCGCTCCAGGCCCGCGCCCTCGCGATGAAGGTCAGCGCGTTTTCCTGCCTCACCAATTGGGCGGCGGGGCTGTCACCCACCACGCTCGATCACGCCGAGGTCATCGAAACGGGAGCCGCTGCCGCCGCTTCGATGATGGATCTCCTGGAAGCCTGGTGCGCCGGATACCAGCCCTTCACGATCCATTGATCCGTTCGAGAATCCGCGCCGCCAGACGCTCCATGTGCGGCACCTTCACCCCGGCCGCTTGGGCCCGCCGCAACGGCTCGCCCCAGATCGCCTCATACTCGACCTCGCGGCCCTCGACGTAATCGATCATGCTGGAAGGCCGGTAGGGTCCCATCGGACGGGTGCGCTCCACATTGAAATCGATCAGCGAATCTTCCAGCACGAGACCTTGGGCACGCGCGGCGGCGATGACTTCCGCCATCAGGGCGCGAATCTCGTCTTCGATGCCGGGAGTCTTGAGAAGGTCTTCGGTGGTGACGCCGCCCTCGGCAATGGCGAGGCCGTTGAAGGGGATGTTCCACACCAGCTTCTTCCATTGGGCTTCGGCGAGGCTTGCCGCGGCATCGGTCGGGATCCCTGCGGCGGAGAAGCGGCGTGCGATCTCAGCGGCGCGACTGCGGTTGTCGTTCACGAATTCCCCGACGCTGATGCGCCCGCCCGCCGTATGGCTGACGAAGCCGGGCGAAAGGCGGTTCAGGCAGACGAAGCAGAGCGCGCCGAGCACCCGCTCCGCCCCGGTGATCTCCGCGATCCGCTCGCAGTTGCCTAGGCCGTTCTGAAGGGTGAGCACCTGCGTGCCGGGGTGAAGCAGCGGCGGCAGGACTTCCGCGAGCAAATGGTTGGAAGTGGCCTTCCACGCGATGATCACCAGATCGACCGGCCCCATCTCCTGCGGCGTGCGGAAGGCTTGGACATCCGTGAGATGGAGATCGCCGGCCACGCTCTCCACGCGGATGCCATCCCGCTTCACCACATCATGGTCGGAGCGCAGGAGGAAACGGACATCCTCTCCCGCCGCTGCGAGGCGTGCTCCATAGTACAGGCCCACCGCCCCCGCGCCGACGATTGCCACCGATCCGAATGTCCAGCTCACGCGGCAGGTTTAGGAGCGGAAGCCCTGCGGGAAAAGGGAATGTGTCGCCAAGTCCAACGAATCAGCGCTTGAGCCAGGCATCGAGCAGCGTCGGCCACACGGCGAGCTCGCCTTTGCCATTCATGCCGTAGCCGTGGCCGCCCTTCTCGAATTGGTGCAGGCTGGCGGGCACGCCGTGGGCCTTGCAGGCCGCGGCGTAGTCGAGACTGTTGCGGCAATCGACGCCATCGTCCGCAGTGGTGAGCAGGAAGGCCGGCGGCGTGTTCTTGCTGACCTGCTTTTCGGTGGAGCATTTCTCGACCAGTTCCGCCGCGGGATTCTGGCCGAGCAGGTTCCGGCGCGAACCGCCGTGGCCCACCGTCCCCATCGAGATCACCGGGTAGATCAGGATCGAGAAATCCGGACGGCAGTCCAGCTTGTCGATCTCGTCCTTGCCCTCTTCCGGGAAGGTATCGCCAAAGCGCGTGGAGCAGAGGCTGGCAAGATGACCGCCGGCGGAGGAGCCCATCACGCCGACCTTGTTCGGATCCACGCCCCACTCGGCAGCGCGAGCGCGCACGGTGCGGATCGCGCGGCGGGCATCGAGGAAAGGAACGGGGAACTGGTAGCCGAAGGCCGGCTTCTCGCTGACGCGGTACTTCACCACCACGCCGGTGATGCCGCGCTCGTTAAGCCACTTCGCGTAGTCGTGGCCTTCGTGGTTCATCGCGAGGATGCCGTAGCCGCCTCCGGGAAGGATCACGACCGCCTGCCCGGTGTTCTTGTCCTTCGGTGCCGGATAGGCGAAGTACTGCGGCACCTCGATGTCCGTGTAGCGCCAGCCATCGCGGACGGTTTCGGAGCCCGCGGCAGGACGCTTGGCGGCGGGCGCTTCGCCCGGCCAGAGCGGTTGCCAATCGGCGGCGGCGGTCGTCGCGAGGGCGAAAAGGGCGAAGGCGGCTTTCATCGTGTGGGGATACTGAAGCGCCGCCGGAGGTATTTCGGCCAGCCGGAAAACGAAACCGGGTGAGAAGGGGCTTCCGCTCAATTCACCACCTCGTAAACGATCCTCAGATAGCGCCGTCCCGAATCGCGCGGGACCTCGTAGCCTCCCGGGATGGCCGTGACCCCGTTCGTGGTCCAGGTGAAGAGATCGGTGGAGGTTTGCGCGATGCGGTTGATGCCCGGTGGAGGGGCGGGAAGAAGCAGCTGCATCGTGTTCTGCGTGAGCACCGGCACGAGTTGCGGAAGCGACGCGGGATTCACGGGCGAGGTTCCGAAGGTGTATTCGCCGGCGTTGTCCCAGCCGTCCTGATCGAGGTCGCCGCCCGCAGCCGCCGCGGGGCTGTCGGGGTTGGTGAAAGTGGAAATCCAGGCTGTGTAGGCGGAGACGATCACGAAGCTGCCGCTCGCGCTGCCGGTGTATCCGGGAGAGGTCACCGTGGCGACCACGGCATAGGTCCCCGCATTCACCGGCAGCTGCGAGGAACCGTTGTAGGTGACGTTTGTCGAGAGCCCCGCGGGGTTGGTCGTGACGGTGACCGACTTCGGAGTTCCATCGTAGATGACGGAGAGGTTCGACAGGGTGACCGTGGCCGTCTGCGCGGCCGTGTCCGCAATGTTGATCGAAACCGAGGACGGTGCCGCCGCGGCGAAGCCGGGAGCCGAGGTGGGAATGGCCAGGTTCAGGGTTTCCGCTCCCTCCACGAGGCCATCCGATCGGGCCGTGATCGCGATGCTCGTGCTGGTCTGCCCGGCTGGCAGCACCAGTGCGGCCAGGCCGTCCACGTCGGCAGCGTTTGCCGTGCCGGAGACATCGGGCGACACGCTGACGCTTTGCACCAGTGGAAGCGGTGTCGTCATCGTGAGCGTGACCGGTGTTGAGGAAGACTCGGAAAGCGTGCTGCCTGATGAAGTGAGAGAGACGAAAGGCCGGAAGGGATCCGCGACCGGGACTTCCGAGGTGAAGGTCACGTCGTCCACGTTCCAACCGGTATTCCCCTGCGAGTCGTCATGCACCAGCCGCCAGCGGAACCGGACGCTCGAACCGGCCCACGCGACGGGTAGGGCGACGCGGCTCGTTACGAAAGAGCCGGACGAGCCGGTCCATGCTTCCCGTCCTGGGATCGAGGAGTTCGCGCTCGACCGGATGGTGTTGTTGTAGTCGCCGGACTCCACGGTTGCGCCGGCGGCGTTGGGCAGATCGACCCAGGCTCCCCCGTCCAGCGAAGCTTCCAGAACCGCGCCGTCCCACCTCGATTCCAGATCGTAGCGATGCCGGAATTGCAGGGTGCCCCCCTGGCTGCCGATCAGCACGGAGGGCGAAACGAGGAGCGCCTCGCCTTGCAGGCTGACCGATGGAGAGAAGGCGGAGTTCGGCGCGGAATTGAAGAAATTGGTGGAGATGATCCATGGACTTCCCGATCCCGTCACCGACTGGGTCCAACCGGCCGGCAGCGAAGCCGAGCCGTCGAAGGACTGGTTGACCGGCGTGCCGGCGGAAACGGTTCCCAAGACCATCGGAATGGTCAGCACTTCGTTGTAGCCGCTGGCGGAGAGCGTCAGAGTCAGGTCCACCTCTTGGCCCGCCGTGCCGCTCAAGGCGAAGAGGAACAGGCGCTCGGCGGAGGCTCCCACCCCCAGCGTGCCATAGCTTTCGCTCGCATCGAAGAAGGTCGCTCCGGGTGCCGATAGCGTTGCCGTGAGATTCGAGGCCGCCAAGGTTCCCCCGTTGGTCAGCGTGATTCCGAAACGCACGGTCTCGCCGGGGTCCGCTGCGCCGTTCCCGCCGCTGTTCGATTCCGCATCGAGCCGGACCGAAGAAACCGAGACCAGCGGCGCGGGCACCGCTTGGGCGAGTAGGACTTCCATGCGGTAGAGCTGGGCGCGGTCCGCGCTTCCACCGCGCACGCGGATGTAGTGGGTCCCGTTCGCGGGAATCTGGAAGCTGGTGATCGCTTCCGTTTCACCCGCGGCCGTTGTCGGTGCCGCGACCGTTACCGTGCTCCCGTTGCTCGCCAGCAGGTCGAGCGCCAGGTCCTGTTGGGTCGTGGGATCGAAGGCCGTGCCGGCGCTGCAACTTCCGTCCAGGTTCTGACTTCCTTCGAGGTACGTATCCGTATTCGGATCGGCGGGCAGGATCGGATCGGAGGGAATGATCCGCACGGTCAACTGCTGCTGGGTGGTGGCGGAGATGGAGAAGAAGTCGGTGTCGGTGCTATCGTCGATGCTCAGCCACTCCCACGCCGAGCTTGTGCCCGTCACGAGCGAAAGGGCCGTCGCGTTGGGGGCGCTGTCGTTGTTGCGCAGCGCGTCGTGGACCTCGAGCGAATCCCCGTAGTTCCGCTGCTGGGAGAGGATGTCGTCGAACTGCGAGCCACGGTAAGCCGTGCTGATGAAGGGTTCCATCAGCTTCGTCTGGTTGATCGGGCAGACATGATCGAGGCCCAGCGAATGCCCGATCTCGTGCTCCATGATGTTGCGGAGCCGGATCGAGTTGTTGGTGATCGTGGCGATGTAACTGTCGTTGGTATCGACCACCACGTCGCCGTTGTCGGGATAGTAGGCGTAGGCCAGCACGCCGCTGTTGCCGTCGATCGCGTGCCCGCTGATGCGGATGTCGCCGCGCGTTCCCGTCACGCCCCAATCCGAACTCGAGGTGGAGCCGTCGATGGTGACACCGTCGTCGTTAGGCTCGTACACGAAACGGAGCCCCGAGACCGCGGCGAGATTGTCGAATACCGCTTGGAAAACCGGGAACCACGGCTGTGCCGTCGGATCACCCGTGGCACTGCCACCGTAGATCGCTGTCATCCGGGCCCTGAGATTGCTGGGGTCGGAGGACTCCTCGGAATCGGTTGCGGGGATGGGGGTTCCATCGGGGACGATGCTCCACCGGATGGTCACCGGCTGCCCCTGCGTTCCCTGCCCGGTACCGTTCGTCGCGGTACGGGTCCAGTGCTCCGCGACCTGCAATGCCTGCAGGCTCATCCCTCCCGCTTCGGCGATCTTCTTCTCCACCCGCTGATAGGCGAAAACCACCTCCGGAGGCGTGTCCGGCGACCAGCACTTGACCCGCGGCGTGTCGGCGGTGGCGAGCTGCGCCGCGTAGCGGGCCAGCGGCTCGCGCTGCTCCTCGGGCAGACCGGGAAAGGTATCGATCGTCGCGAGGATTTCTTCAAGCGCCTCAAGCTTGCGCACCGTCACCTCTTCGACCGTGAGCGCTTCAGAAGGAGGGGAGCTTGCATCCGGCACCGCACGCCGGGCCGCCCGGGGAAGCTTGTCGAAACGCTCCGCGCCGGAGGATGAAGCCGGGGCGGCGGTCTCCTCCTCGTCCGTCACCGCTTGCTCCGCATGGGTCGGCGGCAAACGCAGCGAAGCCTTGCCGCGATTCGCAGATTCCCCCTCGGAAGCCGGCTGTCGCCAGACGACTCCCCCGATGGCCCCCGCGAGCAAAGCAAGCAGGAGGACGAGAGGTATTTTGGAATGCTTCACTTTTCATTTAAAATGACTTATTGGAAGCTTGCCGCAAGTCGGACTTTCCAGGGAGTGGCACGTTTCCGCCGCGAAAATTCAGGACGCTGTGCGCCCGGGCGGTCGATGCAGCCCCGAAGCCAATAATCCCGACGGGTTCCTGGAATTGCAAAACGCCCGGTTCGGGTTGACGCGCCTGGCAATCCGAAAACGGGTCGCCTCTACCTCGGTGAAAACTCATCCGTTGCGACCGTTCCTGACAACTCTCACAAATCTCGTGATACGTATCAACAGCTTGTGGGACTGCCGGAGCGGTCTTAAAGATCGCAGTCTGATATATATAAGACAAGCATCTCTCTTCATTTGAAGTAATCAGGTAGACCGACCCAAGCGGCTCCCATGAAACCCGATCCTCCGGCCAAGCGCCGTTCCTTCGCGTCCCCGCGTGCCGTGGCCGTCGCGGCTCTCTCCTTCGCTCTCGCCTGGGCCTTCGTGAGCCTGCGGCCGCAGGCATCTCCCGTTCCCGCTGGCGGGACGACGGCCCCCACCGCCGCTTCAGACCGGCGTTCCCACCGCCCCGCCTCGCGGCGCGTGGTGGAGCCGACTTCGTCGATTGGTCCGGTGGCGGCAAAAGAAGGACACCGGGAGAAAACCGGCCCGAAGGTGCCCGACGCATTTGCCGCCGCTGCCGCCATCACCGATCCCGCCCTGCGCGAGGAGACCCTCGCCCGCCTCTGTTATCAACACGCCGAATCCGATCCCCTTGGTGCGTTGGAACTCGCCATCGAACACCGCCTCGAAGGGGCCGCCGGTGCAGTGATCGGGAATCTCGCCCAGCAATGGGCCTCCATCGACTTGCCCGCCGCCCGCGCTTGGGTGAAAGCCCAGCCGGAGAGTGCGCTCCGCGAGGATCTGGTCGCGCGTGTCGGCTACGTCTGGTCCTTGGAGGATCCCGCCGCAGCGGCCGATTTCGTCGCCGCGGAGACCCCGCCCGGCGAAGCCCAGGTCGAGGCCGCGATTTCCGTTCTCCATCAATGGAGCGGCCGCGACCCGGCTGCCGCCCGCTCGTGGGCAGAGTGCTTCCCCGAGGACGAGCTACGCGAACGCGCGCTCCATGAGGTGGACGGCCCGCCGGAACTTGGCGAGTAGCGCCCCCCTGACTCTTGGGCGGAACCCGCGGAGACTCCTCCGTCCGCTCCCGGTCCGGCCACCGGTGACCAACGGCCTGATCCGAAATCGAAACCCAAACCCAATGATGAAACCCAAAGGAAACCCCGCACCCGCCTCCCGCACGAGGCTGGTCGCCGCCTCGGTCGCCGCTGCGATCACATCCTCCGTCCTCGGGGCGGTTCACCCCGGCATGCTCCATACGGACGCCGATTTCACCCGCATGGCCGCCAAGGTGGCCGCCAACGAGCAGCCGTGGAAAGGCAGTTGGGACAAGCTCGTCGCCAGCACCAACTCGCAAAGCACCTGGGGGCCGCGGCCCGTCTCGGTGATCAACCGCGGCACCTCGCCCGACAACTCCGCCTTGCTCTACAACGACGCGGCCGCGGCCTACCAGAACGCCCTGCGCTGGAAGGTCACCGGCAATACCGCCCATGCCGACAAGGCCGTCCAGATCCTGAATGCCTGGGGTTACACCCTCACCGGCCTCACCGGCAATGCCGACCGCTTCCTCGCCGCCGGGATCTACGGCTACCAGATGGCCAACGCGGCGGAGATCATGCGCACCTACTCCGGTTGGGCCGCGGCGGACTTCAACCAATTCAAGAGCATGATGCTCGCGGTGTTCTATCCGATGAACAACGACTTCCTGCTCAACCACAACACCGCCCACATTCAGAACTACTGGGCGAACTGGGACCTCTGCAACATGGCGTCGATCCTCTCCATCGGCATCCTGTGCGACGACCAAGCCAAGATTGACCAAGCGGTGAACTACTTCAAGACCGGCGGCGGCAACGGCTCGATCAACAACGCCGTGCCCATCCTGCACTCGCCCACGCTGGGCCAATGGCAGGAGTCCGGCCGCGACCAGGAGCACGCCCTCATGGGCATTGGTCTCATGGCTTCCATCTGCGAGATGGCGTGGAACCAGGGCATCGATCTCTACGGTTGGAACGAGCGCCGTTTCCTGGCCGGTGCCGAGTACATCGCGCGCTACAACAACATGAAGCCCGTTCCCTTCGCCTACTATTCATGGCGTAGCGGCCAAGGAGGCTCGCCCCAGACCCACGGCGTGGTCTCCAATGCCGGACAAGGCGCCACGCGCGCCATCTGGGACACCGTGATCGGCCACTACTCGCACCGTCTCGGCCTCTACATCCCCGAGTCCGAGGAGAAAGCGGCCTCCACGCGCCCCGATGGCGGGCCGCAGTATGGGAATCACGGCAGTGCCTTCGACCACCTCGGCTTCACCACGCTCACCCACTACCGGGGCCTGGTCTCGACCAGCCTTCCCGCCGGTGTCTATCAGGTCACCGCGCGCCATAGCGGCAAAGCCATGACCGTCACCAACAACGGCACCGCAAATGGCACCAACGTCGAGCAGAACACCATCGCCGACCCCAACATCGCCAACAGCCAGAACTGGACCTTCAACCCGCTCGGCTCCGGCCAGTATCAAGTCCTCGGCTCCTTCAGTGGCCGCTCGCTGGACGTGTACAACGTGTCCACCGCCAACGGTGCCAATATCGTCCTGTGGGAATACTGGGGCGGCAATGGCCAGAGATACGTGCCCTCGGCTACCGACTCCGGCTTCTTCCGCCTCACTCCCGTTCACAGCGGCAAGTGTGTCGATGTCGCCGGTGCCTCCACCGCCGATGGTGCCAATGTCTTCCAGTGGCAATATCTGGGAGGCACCAACCAGCAGTGGAAATTCACCGCCGCCAGCACCACGCGCAGGCTTCGCATCTCCACCGCGACCAACCAGTACATCCGCCATTCCGGCTTTCGTCTCTACATCGGTACCGATCCCTTCCCCGCACAGGACAGCGAGTTCCGCATCGTCCACGGCCTGGCGGGAGTCACCGGTGTGTCCTTCGAGTCGATCAACTTCCCCGGCCGCTACCTGCGCGTGCGCACCGATGGCACCGTCTGGATCGATCCCGCCGAAAGCACCACGGCCTACAATGAAAGCGCGACCTTCCGCCGCGTGGCCGGCCTGTCGAATTCGGCCTCGCACTCCTACCAGATGTGGACCGACGCCACCCGCTACCTGATCAACGTGTCCGGCGCGGTGAATGCCGCCACCGTCTCCGGTGCCACAGCTCAGGCCAATGCGACCTTCACCGAGGTCTTCCCGGCCCCGGGCTACTAGACCGGCGTCTGTCTCAAGGAGCGCCGGCGTCCCGCCGGTGACATCCGGCAAACGGTTTCAACAACCGGCATAAGGCGGTGGTCGGATTCAGCGAAGCCGATCCCCTCCGGGTGCGCCGACTTCCGTCGGCCTCCTCCCGATCCCGGAAGGATCGCAGCCCGCTTCGATTCACAGGTCGCTTCCCGCATGAGGCGAGCCGGCCAGCCCGATGAAA
>CAMLOZ010000003.1 GCA_946481625.1 uncultured Haloferula sp.
CCCCTGCCGGACGACGTAGTGGTTGAAGAGCAGCTCCCACACCGGCGTGCTGAAGCGACCTCGGGTGTGATTGGCCAACCAATGGTTTTTGGCGCCCGAGCTGTTGTCGTAGGGCGTGTAGGGAACCGGTTGCGAAAGCGCTTCGCGCGCAGCGTATTCGGCGGCGGCGAGCAGGCGGTTGTCGGCGTATCCGAAGAGGTCCACGCCTTGGTTCCAAGCAACCATGGCCCCTTGCCCCATCAGGCCGATTCCCAAGTGGGCGTGGGGCAGGTCGCGCCCGCTCTCCTGCCACTGCCCGAGATTCCCCGGGTGAATGAAGGGCACCGCGTTCATGATCGCGCCGGTGCCCTTGCCGTTTTTGAAATACTCCACGCCTTCGTCGAAGATGGCACGGTCGTCCAGGAACACGCCCATGGCGATCAGCGCCGAGATATTGCAGATGTCCCAGTTCGCCCAGAAGTGCGAGTCGCCACGCTGGTTGCGATCCTGGAGGAAACGGCTGACCGCGGGATAGGCGTAGTCGCGCAGCATCCGCTTGAAGCGCTCCTGATCGGCCGGCTGCCAGTCCGGGCAGATGCGGAGCAACTCGCCGACCATGGCGAACTCGGCGGCATAGATCCCGCTGAGCCCCGGCGTGTTGTTGCCGCTGCATACCTGATTCACCACGGCAGACCATTCATTGCAAATGCGGATGGCCGCGGCGGCATGCGCCTTGTCACCGCTCACATACCAGCGGATGAAATTCAGATAGGCCGCGTGGGCGTCGCGGGACGCGGCCTGCCGGTTGCTGCCCATGTTCGGACGCGGCGAGGGCCGATAGTCCGCCCTTGCGAAGCGGTCCTTGATGAGCGCTTCCCAGCCCTGGATCCATGGCGTCTCGCGCGCGGCGACCTTCGCCTTCATTCGGTCGAGATCCGCAAGCGTGTGCAGCCCGCCGGGATGCTTGAAAGGTGCTTCGTCAGTCGAGGCACGGGCGGAGAACACCATGGCGGCGGCGGTACACAGTGCGGAAAGCAGAAAACGTCGTTTGAGCATGAAGGAGTCGGGCGGCTTGTCGTGAGGTCCGGGCGGGCGGCTTCCCCGCGCCTTGGAGGGCAGCTTACGAACGCAGGACCCCGATCATTCTTCAGATCGGGTTTCCGTGGAAAGCAAGACCCCAGAAGAAGTCGTCTACCAATGTAACCCCCCTTCGGGTGGACTTGGCGCCCCCCACATCGCATTTGCGAGGAGCCGTCGCCCGTTGGCTCCGTCCATCGGGTCAGGCACCGGGAGCCCGCCCGTCGGAATCCCGGAAACCCAAACCAAACCCAAACCCAAAATACAGATGGCCACCCATCTCCCGGCGTCCCCAAGGACGCGCGGCGGAGCCGTGGACCCGCGCGAGGGTTCGCTCATTCGCAAGCCGGTCTTCTCAAGATATCCAGTAGGAGCCGCTTTCCGGTGGATGTCCGCCCGCCTCTCTCCGGTGTATCCGTGGATGGCGGCAGGAGGGCTTTCCGCGATTGCCTTCCTGATCTTCCAGTCCGGAGGATCGCAGCAACCCGATGCCGGAAGACGGACTGCAGCAATCCTCCGCCGGACCGGGGTTACGCCGGAGGCCAGGTTGCACGAACGTCTGAATGGCCAAGCGGGTGCCGCCGACCCGACTGCGACCCTGGCGCGGGCGTTCGAACTCGAAAAAGGAAACGGGCGTGAATGCCTCGTGCGCGACCTGCTTTCCGCATGGGCCGCGCGGGATGCGGAGGCCGCCCTGAGCTGGATCTCCTCGCTTGAGGACCCCTCCGCCCGGCGCTCCGCCCGCTCTACCGTTTGCCTCGCTGTGGCGGAGAAAGACCCGCGCCAAGCGGTCGTACTCGCACTCGCTCATGGGGCGGATGAGGACGACGATCGCGGATTGTTGGAGGGCCTGACCATGCAGTGGTGTGAGAAGGAATCCGAGGCCGCTCTCGATTGGGCCATCACCCAGCCGCCCGGCGAATGGCGGAATCGCCTCGTGGCCGGAGCTTCGTTCGTGGTTTCGAAATTGGATCCGGTCAGGGCCGCGCATCTCGTCTCGGAATTGGAGCCGGGAACCCTCCAGGACGAAGCGGCCATGGCCGTGCTCCACCAATGGGCGCTGAAGGATTCCTCCGCCGCACTTGAGTGGGCGGAGGCATTCTCCGAACCCGCTTTCCGTGAGCGTGCCCTCGCGGAGATCTCGAACCTCCGCAGCGGGATGGCCGCACGCGAGGCCGATTGACCGCAGCCCGACCCCCGTCGCGAAGGGCCTATTCCACTCTCCCCGCGCAGCCCCCAAAACCCAAGAAGAGAAACGAACCCAAAATCCAGAGTTATTCATGAAACGGTTTATTAGAAACTGGCTCGCGGCCTTGACGCTGCCATTCGCCCTCGGGCTGCCGCAGGCGCAGGCCTACACCCATCCCTGCATCCCTCACACCGTCGAGGACCTGGACACCATCAAGGCGAACCTCGACAAGGAACCCTGGAAGACCGGCTACGCGATACTCGCGAACGCCAGCACCTCCCAGCTCACCTACGTCCCGAACGGCCCGTGGGCGGAAGTCGGTCGCACGCCCGACGTCAACCTCACCTATTGGAAGAACGACATGACCGCCATCTACAACCTGGCCCGCATGTGGTATTTCACCGGCAACGACGCCTACGCGCAGAAAGCCCGCAACCTCCTCATCGATTGGGCGAACACGCATACCGCCTTCACCGGCCAGGAAATCCCGCTTTCGATCGGCGACTTCGCCCAAGCCTACGCCGGTGGCGCCAGCATCCTGCGCGGCACTTGGCCGGGATGGACAGAGGCCGACACGACCACGGTCAAAAACTACTTTTTGAATGTCTACTGGCCCAGGAGCCTCTGCAACGGCTACGTCACCGGCCCTGCGAACAAAGGCTACATCTACCAGGCCGCCGGCATCGCCATCGCCGCTTTCTGCGACGACGTGGACAAGTTCAACCACGTCATCGACCTGTACCGCACCAATCCCGCCGCAGGTCTTCCCAACACCCTGGCCACCGGCGAGATGGGTGAGACCGGCCGCGACGCGGGCCACCTCTACGGTGGCCTCATCAGCGCCGCTTTCCTTTCCGAAGTGGCGTGGACACAAGGCATCGACCTCTACTCCGAATCGGACAACCGGCTGCTGGCCTGCGCCGAATACTACGCCCGCAACACCCTCGAATTGGACAATCCCTTTGTCCCCTTCGGCACGATCGACTGGATCTATTTTGCCAACGCGGCTGGACCTTACACCGCCAATCGGGGAGCACTCTACCTCATCCAAAACGCCTACAAGAACCGCAAGAACCTCCCGACATCTTGGATCGATCGTAAACTCGAGGAACAGAACGTGGATGGTGGTAACTTCATGTATGCCAAGTCGGCCGACTTCAGCACCGCCACTCCGCCGGCGGCCGTGGTTCGCCCCCCGGTTTCCTTGGCGTCGGGCGGCCTGACTCTGACCACCCTCGGCACCCAGACCGCCGGACGCAGCGCCTCCTACTCCAATGGCGTCTGGACCGTGACCGGCCTGGGAAACAATGTCTGGTCGGATACGACCGACGACTGCCAGTTCGTTTATCAAACGATGACAGGCGACTGCGCCATGGTGGCGAAGCTCACCTCATCCCAGTTTCCAAGCACTCAGGCCAAGGCGGGACTGATGATTCGCGACACGCTTACCGGTGCCTTTTCGAAGCGCGTCTGGGTCGGCCTTAGGCCCGAGCCCTCCGCCATCAAACTCGAATCGCACGTGCGCGGCTGGACCGATGTTTGGGGCGGGAGCAACCGGGATGATATTTCGCGCAGCCATCCTCCTGGCATGCCCTACTGGTTCAAGGTCGAACGCAGGGGCGACATGATCCACACTTACTGTTCGCAGGATGGCACCAGTTGGGCGGCCACGCTCACCGGATACTTCGCGGGCCTCCCGTCCACGCTCCATATCGGACTCTTCGTGGCCAGTGGTTCGACGACGACCAACACCGCCACCTTCGAGAACGTCGCCTTCACGGGCGGCACCGGCGGCCTCGTGACGACTCCGGCCGCCCCGGCGGCCATGTTTGCCACCGGCTCCAGCAAGGCCATTACCCTGCGCTGGCTGCCATCTTTCGGTGCCACCGCTTATGACCTGCTCCGCTCCACCACCTCGGGCAGCGGCTACACCGTCATCGCCAGCAACTTGACGAGCTCCAAGACCAGCTACGTGGATGCGGCCGTGAGCGCAGGCACCACCTACTACTACGTGGCTCAGGCCAAGAACTCCGCCGGCACCAGCGGCAATTCGCCGCAGTTCGGCGCCACTCTCCTGCCCACGGCGATGGTCAACCTTGCCTTCAGCGGCACCTCGACGGCGAGTTTCAACCAAGGCTCCGCGACCGAGGGCTCCCACAAGGCCTTCGACACCGACCCGGGTTCCAAGTGGTATGGCTACAACGCGCCGACGGGCTGGCTCCAGTACGACTTCGGCACCGGCAACGCGCAGGTCGTCAAGCGCTACACGATCAACTGCGCCGATGTGGCAACGCGCGATCCGAAAAACTGGAATCTCCTCGGCTCACAGGATGGCTCCACCTGGACCACCCTTGACTCGCAAACCAACCAGGCCTTCAGCGTCCGGATGCAGATCAAGACCTACAACATCGGCAACATCACCGCTTACCGGTTCTACCGCCTGGACGTTACGGCCAATAACGGTGCCACCGGCTTGGCGGTCTCCGAACTCGGCCTGTGGTCCGACACCGGCCGCACCGTCCCCGACGGCCGCTACCGTGTCGTCAGCCGCAAGAGCAACAAGGTCATCGACCTCGTCAACGGCGGCACTGCCGATGGCACCGACGCCATCCAGTGGGGCTGGAACGGCGGCGATGACCAGAAGTGGGACCTCGCGCATCTGGGCAACGGCCAGTATAAACTGACCGGTGTTGCCAGCGCCAAGTTGCTCGAAGTCACCAACGCCTCCACCAGCAATGGCGCAATCGTCCAGATCTGGCCCTCGAACAATCACAACTGCCAGAAGTGGACCGTCACCCCCGCAGGCGACGGTACCTACAAGTTCCTGAACGTGAACAGCGGCAAAGCCATCGACGTCAGCGGCGGCAGTACCGCCGATGGAGCCGCCATCATCCAGTGGCCCTACGCCGGGGCCGACAATCAGCAGTGGCGGATCTCCATCGCCCCTTGAGACTTTCCTTTAACCGCCCCGCGCTCCGATCGCCCGAGCGCGGGGCTTCCATTAAATTAGAAACGATTGTTTCGCCATTCCCCGCGAGTGCCCCACTTTAGATCACCCCGAGCTCTTTCCCCGTCTTCACGAACGCCTCGATCCCCTTGTCCAACTGCTCGCGGGTATGCGCCGCGCTGATCTGCGTCCGGATCCTCGCCTTGCCCTGCGGCACCACCGGGAAGAAGAACCCGATCGCATAGACCCCGTGCTCCAGCAACCGGTCCGCGAACTTCTGCGAGAGCGCCGCATCTCCCAGCATCACCGGTGAGATCGGATGATCCTTGCCCGCGATGGTGAAACCGGTCCCTGCCATCGCGCCGCGGAAATACTCCGTGTTCGCCTTCACCCGGTCGGCCAGCTCCGTCGAACTTTCCAGCATCTCGAACACCTTCAGCGATGCCGCCACGATCGGCGGCGCGATCGTGTTCGAGAACAGATAAGGCCGCGACCGCTGCCGCAGCAGGTCGATGATCTCCTTCTTGCCCGAGGTATAGCCACCCGAAGCACCACCCAGGGCCTTGCCGAGCGTGCCGGTGGTCAGATCGATCTTCCCGAAAAGCCCGCGGTGCTCGTGAGTCCCGCGCCCGCGTGCGCCGAGGAAGCCGGTGGCGTGGCAATCGTCGAAATGCACCAGCGCGTTGTACTTCTCCGCCAAGGCATGCACCTGATCGAGATCGCAGATGATCCCGTCCATCGAGAAGACACCGTCCGTGGTGATCAGCTTGAAGCGCGCCCCATCGGCATCCGCCGCCTGGAGTTGCGCTTCGAGCTCCGCCATGTCGTTGTTCGCGTAGCGGTAGCGCTTCGCCTTGCAAAGGCGAACCCCGTCGATGATCGAGGCGTGGTTCAGCGCATCCGAAATCACCGCATCCTCCGGCCCGAGCAGGACCTCGAAGAGCCCGCCGTTCGCATCGAAGCAACTCGGATAGAGGATCGTGTCCTCCGTGCCGAGGAAGGCCGAAATCTTCTCCTCAAGCTGCTTGTGCAGCGTCTGAGTGCCACAGATGAAACGCACGCTGGCCATGCCGAAACCCCAGCGGTCGAGCGCCACCTTCGCCGCCGCCACCACCTCCGGATGATCCGCGAGGCCGAGGTAGTTGTTCGCGCACATGTTGATCACCTCGCGCCCGTCCTTCAGCCGCACGGTCGAGTTCTGCGTCGAATCGATCAGCCGCTCGCGCTTGTAGAGGCCGGCGGACTCGATCTCGGAAAGCGTCGTGCGGAGGTGGGAAGCAAGCGCGTCGGAATACATGGCGGCCGGAAGCTTGCACGGCCAAGCCCCACGACGGAATGCCGATTTCGCGCACGGAACCTGCGGAAAGGGGACTTCAACACATTTTGACCGAATAGGATACGGTGCGCATTCGTTTCAGCCAACATGGCGATGTCCAAACTTCTCCCCCTGACCCTTTGCCTCCTCCTCCCTGCTTCCAGCTCCGGCCAGGAAACCGCCGATCCTTTCGCAGAGACAACGACTTCATCCGTCGAATCCGCTAGCACCGAGCCGCTCTCCGTCCATGGAGGCGAAGCCCGGAAACTCTTCACCGATAGCGATAGCCCCTTCGACGTGGCTTCCTTTCCTTCTGGTCGGGACAAGGAACGGCGCTTGCCACTACGGATCCGACTCGAAACTTGGGAAGCTCCCGCCCTCGAAGTGGCCAAGCGCTTGGATGGGCTGCGGGAGGCCGAAAGCCTCGCTGCTTTGCGTGCGGAGTACCTCGCCGGTGCGGAAGGAGTGCGGTTGGTCCACAGCCCGGTCACCACGGCAGATGCCTCCACGCAGATGAGTGGCGAGTCGGCCTCCGAAAGGATCTATCCAACCGAGTATGAACCGCCGGAGTTTCCCGGCGCACCTACGCCGACGGGTATCGGGGAGAAACCATTGAAGTCGCTGCCCGAGTGGATGGAGCACCTCATGACCAGCGCCACGCCCACTTCCTTCGAAACCCGCGACACCGGTGGCAAATTCACGGCTCTCGCCCAAGCGGTGGTGGTGGAGGAAAAGTGCTGGGACCTGGCGATCTCCTTCGAGGACGTGGCGCTAACCGGCGCGGAAAGCTTCGGCCATGAATCCCTCCGTCTCACCATGCCCACCTTCGCGAGATTCCACGCAGGCGGTCTCATCCGACTGAAGGAAGGCCAATGGCGCCTCCTCTCGGTGATGGAACCTCCCCGCGGCCTCGATGGAAAGCCGTCCGAAAAGCGCTGGATCACCCTCGTCCGGATCGATCCCGAAACCTGATCGCCATATAAAGAAAAAACGCCGCTCCCTTCCGGGAGCGGCGCTTTGGAGAAAACTTCGGGAGCTTAGCGTGAAGCCACCGGCTTCATCGCTTTGAGCGCATCCTTCACGGAATCCTCGAACTCGTCGTCCATCGGATTGCCGCGCCACAGGAGCTTGCCATCGGTGCCGAAGACCGCGGCGTGCGGAATCGTGCCGGTGGAAGTGCCGCTATTGCCGCCCGAGAACACGGGGTAACCCACGCGGGCGGGCTTCAGGAGCTTCATGATCTCTTCCTTGGTGCCTTTCTGGCACTCGAATCCGACCACCACGAGGCCTTTCTTTTCGTAGCGCTTCGCGAGCTTTGCCATGTCGGGCAGGCTGGCAATGCAGGGACCGCAATTCACGCCCCACTCCTCGATCACCACGACCTTGCCCTCGAGAGCGGCCTTGTCGAAGGCGACGCCGTTGACGACTTCTTCGGGGAACTGGACCTTGCTCAGGGTGACATCCGGAAGGGGTGCCTCGTCCTTATCTTTCTTGTCCGCAAAGGCGGGAACGGCGAGCGCGAAGAGCGCTGCAACGATGGAGGTAATCGCTTTCATAGGTGCTGTCTCAAATTCAACCCGTGGATAACGAGTCTGTTGCCGGGCTTTCTTTATCTTTTTTCCCCGCTTGGCGAGAAAACTCCGGAAATCCCGGGGGAAACGCAGGCGGATATATTTCCCTCCCCGCCCCGCAAACCGGCTCTGGAGGCCGGATCCCGGCCGGGGAAACGCCGAATGTTCTACATTGCCAACCCGTTCCGGCTTCTCCATCGTCCGGCCCCGTCCCGCAAAAAACCTGTCATGCGTCTCACCTGCACCCTCGCACTGACCTGTCTGCTCGCTGCCTGCGCTCCGCCGAAAGCCGTGGAAGTGGCGGAAGAACCGATCGTGAAGCCGAAGATCAAAAGACCGGCTGCGGTTGAGGAAGCTCCGGCGGAACTGCGGATCGTGCAGCAGGGCGGCATGAAAACACCGGACTTGGCCCAGAAGCTCCCGGAACCCAAGGACTTGCGGCCCACGACCGAGCAGCCCAAGCAGGACGGGCCTACCGTTCGCGCCAAGGCACCGGGAACTAGCGAATGATGACCCGCACCCCGCCCGCCGGGAAGCAGCGGTAAAAACGGGGACTCCCGCAATGGAACCCGTATACCGGGTAAGCCAATCCCCATGGGGAAGACCAAGCCCGGCTCCGGCGATGGCGGAAGGCTCCCTTCAACGCCCGGTCCCGGCGCTCTTCCCGCGCCACCCATTGGGGCACGAAGGGCTCCCGGGCCTCCGCGACAGGCTCCTCGATGAGGACCACTTTTCCCTTCGAGTCGTACCAGACCGTCTTCTCCCGCTCCGCGGCGGGGAGTGCCGCCGCCGCGAGGAAGAAGAAGATTTCCGCCTTCATGCTCCGAATGTGCCGCCGGGATTGCCGCTTGGCAAGCGCCCGCCCCCGCCCTACCCCGTTGCCTCCGCATGCAGCGCCCGCCGAAGAAATTCCATCCCCACCCCTTCGCCTATCATCAGGAAATCGAGCTGCGGATCGATGCCCTGAGCAATCTCGGCATCGGGATCGGGCGGATCGATGGCTGGGTCGTCTTCGTGCCCTTCTGCCTGCCCGGCGAACTGGTGAAAGCCCGCGTCTTCCGCAACGACAAGAATTGCTCGCAGGCGGATCTCCTCGAAGTGCTGGAACCCGCCCCCGAGCGCACGCCCCCCGGCTGCCCGCTCTTCGGCACCTGCGGCGGCTGCCAGTATCAGCACCTGACCTACGAGGCCCAGCTCGCGTGGAAGACCCGGCAGGTCGGCGAGCTACTGCTCCACATGGCGGGCATCGAGTTCCCGGTCGAGCCTTGCATCCCTTCCCCGCAGGTGTGGAATTACCGCTCGAAGATCACGCCGCACTTCGACCGCCCGCGCGACGGCGTGATCGAGGGCATCGGTTTCCTGCCCATCGGCCGCCGCAGCGGGATCATCGACGTGCCGCAGTGCCCGATCGCCATGGCGGAGATCAATGCCGCCCTGCCCCGCGAGCGCGCCTCGATCCGCCAGCGCGCGAAATCCTTCAAGAAGGGTGCCACCCTTTTGCTCCGGGCCACCGACGGCCGGGTCGAAACAAATCCGAACGCCGTGGTCACCGAACACGTCGGCGAGCTGTCCTTCGACTTCCTGGCCGGGGATTTCTTCCAGAACAATCCCTTCATCCTGCCCGCCTTCACCGGCCATGCAGGGTCGGAAGCCCGTGCCGGCGGCGCGCGCTTCCTCGTCGATGCCTACTGCGGTTCCGGCCTTTTCGCACTCACGCTGGCAAAGTATTTCGAACAGGTTGCCGGCGTGGAGGTGAACGAGTCCGCCGCCGATTGGGCGCGCCGCAATGCGGAAACGAACGGGATCACGAACGCGACTTTCATGGCTGCCAGCGCCGAGGCGATCTTCGCCGACATCCAGTTCTCCCCGCAGGAAACCGCCGTGCTGATCGACCCGCCGCGGAAGGGCTGTTCCCCCGAATTCCTCGAACAGCTCATCGCCTTCGCCCCCTCCCGCGTGGTTTACGTGTCCTGCGACCCGGCAACGCAGGTTCGCGACCTCGCGATCCTCAAGCAAGGCGGCTTCAAGCTGGAGAAGGTCCAGCCCTTCGATCTCTTCCCGCACACCCGCCACCTCGAGTGCGTGATGACCCTGACCCGCTGAATAACACGCGGCGGCAGGCATCGACACGCCCGCGATCCGGGCCTAGGGTCGGCGGCGGATGACGCTCGCCGAGTTGGGTTGGGATGATTTTTTTGCCGAAGCTTTCGCCCCGTACAAGGCGAAGGGCTGGTTCCCCGCACGCCTGATCCGGGAGACGACGATCAATTACAGCGCCTTCGTCGGCGAAGATCCGGATGATGTGGAAGAGATCGATGTGGTCCTCTCTGGCAAGGTTTGGCACGAGGCGGAAACGGATGCCGACCTGCCCGCGGTGGGCGACTGGGTGGCGGTCGAGTTGGGAGGAGAGAACGAGGATCACGTGATCCGCGCGAGCCTCCCGCGCAAGTCCTGCTTCTCCCGCAAGATGCCCGGCAAGAGCGTCGAGGAACAGGTCATCGGCGCAAACGTGGACGTGGTCGCCGTGGTCACCGATTCGGGCCCGGACCACAATCCCCGGCGGATGGAGCGCTACTTCACCCTGATCGGCCGCAGCGGCGCGAAGGCGGTGGTGCTGATCAACAAATCCGATCTCTGCCCTCCGGAGCACAACGAGGCCTGCGCCGCGGAATTGCGCGCCCTCTCCGCCGACGCTGACATCCACGTGACCAGCGCCCTCACCGGCGAAGGGCTCGAGGTTCTCCAATCCTATCTCAAGGACGGCGTGACCATGTGCGTCGTCGGCTCTTCCGGCGTCGGCAAGTCCACTTTGGTCAACCAGCTCTACGGCGAGGAGTGGCAATGGACCAGCGAGGTAAACGACGTGACCGGCAAGGGCCGCCACACGACCACCTCCCGCGAGCTCGTCCCGCTGCCTTATGGAGGCATGCTGATCGATAACCCCGGCATGCGGGAGATCCAGATGTGGACCGACGAGCAGACGCTCCGCGAGAGCTTCGCCGATGTGGAGGCGATGGCCCTCGAATGCCGCTTCGCCGACTGCAAGCACGGCAACGACGCCGGTTGCGCGATCCGCGCCGCGGTCGAAGCGGGCAACCTCGATCTCCATCGGCTGGAAAGCTTCCTGCGGCTGGATGAGGAGATCCTCAAGCTCCGCAAACTTGCTAAGAAGCGGCAGATGACGGTCGAACGCTGGGCGAAGCGCAACCACCGCGTGAAAGCGCGAAACCTGAACGACCGGATCCAACTCGAAAAGGATGAGAAGGGGGATTGGGACTAGCCGGAATCCACTTGTGACCCGGCTCGCCCGCATTATCAGTGACCTCATGAGATCAATCGTCACAATCCTCATCACCTGCCTTCTCCCCGCGATTTCCCTGGCCGCCGAAGAAGCACCGCCAAACGGCCCCGTGAAGGTGGAGCAGGCGGAGAAGCAGATCGCCACCGGCATCCAGTTGCTCGATGTGCGCACCCTCGATGAATGGGAAGCGGGTTACATCAAGGGCGCGAAACTCGTGACCTTCGGCGAACAAGGATTCGTCGAAAAGGCGAAGGCTGCGGTCGATCCAAAGAAGCCGGTGCTCGTCTATTGCCGCAGTGGCAGGCGCACGGTGAAGGCCGCGAAAGAACTCCGCGACGCCGGTTTCACCACGGTCTCCGAGATGGAGGGTGGAATCATCGCTTGGGAGAAGGCCGGCAAACCGCTAGTGAAGGGCAAGTGATCGCCCCCGTCAGAGTGCTCCCCTGGCTGCTTCCCGCCCTTTTCACCGCGTGCGCGAATCCCATCCTCACGCCAGCGCCCCGGTCACCCTTGCCACCAACGCTGCTGCAGGAACTCAAGGTCGCGTGGCCGGAGAACCGCACCATCCACCTCGTCTTCCACGGCCACAGCGTACCCGCCGGGTATCACAAGACGCCGGTCGTAAAGCCCTTCGACTCCTATCCACTCTTGTCGTTGGAGAAGATCCAGAAGGCGAACCCCCATGCGGTGATCAACGCCATCGTCACCGCGATCAGCGGCGAGGACAGCATCAAGGGTGCCGCCCGCTTCGAGAAAGACGTGCTGACCCTGCGGCCCGACGTGATCTTCATCGACTACGCCCTCAACGACCGGCGCCTGCCCGAGGCGGACGTGGAGAAAGCCTGGCGCTCGATGGCCAGAGCCGCCAAGGCGAAGGGCGTGCCCGTGATCTTCCTGACGCCGACCGGCGCGGACAACGTGCGCTACGATGCGCCCGCCGAACCCCTTGAAATCCGCGCCGCGATCATCCGCAAGGTCGCCGCGGAAGAAGGCGTGCCCGTGGCCGATGTTTTCGCCGCTTGGAAGGCGGAGCTCGGGAAGGGGAAGAAACAGGAAAGCCTCCTCGCAACGGCGAATCATCCCAACCGCAAGGGGCACGAGCTAGCGGCGAAAGTCATCGCGGAGGTGTTCGGATTACGCTAGGAGCAGGCATGTCTTCGCGCAAGACAACGCGCCTCCCGAACAAAGAGACCGACGCCGAGTGGAGCTTCGATCATCAAGGAGACTACGCCAGGTCCGGAGCTTCGCGGCGGGAATTGGCCGTCGCCTTGGCGGTGGTCGCGGTGTGGGTCGCACTGGCTTTCGACCGAGGCGGGCTTGGTCCCGCCATCCGCTGCTTCGGCGCTTACTTGTTCCCGCTCGCCTACATCTGGAAGCGTGATATTTTCAGCTTTGTTAACCGCTTGGACCCCCTCTTTCCGAACATCGATACGCCGAGGTCGGAACGGTTGATCCGAATCGGCGGTTGGATGTGGCTCCTCATGCCGCTCTGGGTTGCCGCGCTCTCAAAGCTAGCGAGATGGTCTGACGTTTGATCATCACGAGAAACGCAGCAGGAAGATTCGATAAAGCGGAACTGTGCGCACAAGGCTTGGCTCGCGCCCATTCGGGGCATACTCGATAGAAGTGCCAGTCAATGATCCACCGCCTTCTCCGCACCGAGACCCGTATGCGCGCGCACGCTGAACTCCGCGAACCTCGCTTCTGACTCCGCCTCACGCTTGCTGAAGAGCGTGCCGAAAATCGCCGCAAGGAAGCCGAGCGGAATGCTCACGATGCCCGGATTCGTCAGCGGGAAAAGCGCGGGGGACTGGATCAAACGGCGCTTCGCGGCCGCCACTTCCGGGCCGTCGATTCCCATGACGCTCGGACTGAGGAGGATCAAGATGATGCTACTCGCCAAACCGACCAGCAATCCGGTGACAGCACCGGCGGTGTTGAAGCGCTTCCAGAAAACCGAAAGCACGATCACCGGCAGGTTCGCCGACGCAGCCACCGCGAACGCGAGGCCGACCAGGAAAGCCACGTTGATGTTCTGGAAGACGATCGCCAGGATGATCGAAATGGCCCCGACGAAGAAGGCCGCAATCCGCGCGATGCGCACCTCCTTGTGAGGGGCCACTTCCTTCCCGTGATTGATCACGTTCGTATAGAAGTCGTGGGCGAAGGAAGTGCTCGCGCTGATCGTGAGCCCCGCCACCACGGCCAGGATGGTCGCGAAGGCCACCGCCGAAATGAAAGCGAAGAAGACATCGCCGCCGAGGAAGTGGGACAGCTCGGGTGCCGCCATGTTTTCGTTCGCGATGTTGTGCGGCTTGAGCAGCGTCGCCGCGCCGAAGCCGAGGAAGGTGGTGAGGATGTAGAAGACCCCGATGATCACCATCGCCCAAACCACCGACACGCGCGCGGTCTTCGCATCCGGCACGGTGTAAAAGCGCACCAGCACGTGCGGCAACCCAGCGGTGCCCAGCACGAGCGCGAGACCCAGCGAGAAGAGATCGAGCGGGCCCCATCCGCCGGACTTGGCGGTCGCTTCGGCACCGAATTTCCAGCCGGGATCGAGGAAATTCCGTGTGACCTCGTTCCCCTTCGCATCCGTATAGGTGAGATGCGCGATGGCATCGAAGAACTTGGTGAAGCTGAAGTCGCACTGCTTCATCACCAGGAAACTCAGCACGAAGGTCGCGCTCATCAGCAGGATCGCCTTGATGATCTGCACCCAGGTCGTGCCGTGCATGCCTCCGAAGACCACATACACGATCATCAGCACGCCCACACCGGCGATGGCCGAGTTCGGAGTGATCCATTCGTAGTCCTTCAGGAGCGTGCTCACCAGTACGCCCGCCCCGATCATCTGCGCCACCATGTAGAAGGTGGACACGGTCAGCGTGCTGAGCGAGGCGGCCGCGCGCACGGGCCGCGCCTTCAGACGGTAGGCCAGCAAGTCGGCCATCGTGTACTTGCCCGCATTCCGCAGCGGCTCCGCCACGATGAAGAGCACCGTGAGGTAGGCCACCAGGAAGCCGACGGAGTACATGAAGCCGTCGTAGCCGAAGAAGGCGATCATCCCGGAAATTCCCAGGAACGACGCGGCCGACATGTAGTCGCCCGCGACGGCCAGGCCGTTCTGCCAGCCCTTGATCGAGCGGCCGGCGGCGAAGTAGGCGCTGGATCCGGTGTTCTTCCGGGCGCTCCAGACGGTGATGCCCAGCGTGGCGACCACGAAGGCGAGGAACATGGCGATGGTCATGGCAACGGCAGGATCAGTGTTTTTCGTCGCGGATGACAAACGCCGCCATGCGGTCCAGTTGGGCCGCCTTCCGCATGTAAATCCAGGCCATGCCCCAGGCCATGACGAACTGGGCGAGCGCGAAGAGGTAAGCACCGTTGATCTTTCCGATCAGCGGTTTCTTCATCAGTTCCGGGTGCCAGCCGACCATGTAGAGAAGCGCCCCGTAAAACAGGAGGAAGAAGACGCAGCAGGGGATGATGAAACGCTTCTTCGCCGCGATCAGCTCGGCGAATTCGGGTCGCGCGGCGAGCGCTTCCCAATCGGGTTTGGTCGGGTTTGCCATGGATTCCCTCAGGCCCTAGCAGCCGCGGCGGAGGGTGTCAAAAACGCAAGGGGGTGATGCCACAGGGAAAATCCATTGGGCAAGGTGCCCGCCCTATGGTTCGGTGGGGGTCGCGATGCGCTGCTTCTACTCGGCAGATCTGGAACTCAAACTTCCCTCGGGCCATCCTTTTCCGATGGAGAAGTTCCGTATTTCCAAGGACATGCTCCTGGAAGGCGGGATCCTTCGGCCCGAGGAAATCGTGGAGGTGAAGGTGGCGGACAGCCACTTGCTGAAAGCCGTGCATGATACCGCGTACATCGAGCGCATTTATTCCGGTCTGCTCGACCGCAAGGAGCAGGTCCAGCTCGGACTGCCCGTCACGCCCCAGCTCTACCAGCGCAGCGCGACCGAGGTGGAAGCCACCCGCCAGACCTGCCACGCGGCGCTGGCGGAGGGAGTCGCGGTCTGCCTTGCGGGCGGCACCCATCACGCCTTCCGCGAACACGGCGAAGGCTACTGCGTTTTCAACGACGTCGCGATCGCCATCCGCGACCTCCAAGCCAAGCAACCGGGCATCAAGGTGATGGTCGTGGATACGGATGCGCATCAGGGAAACGGCACCGCGGCCATCCTCGGCGACGATCCGCGCGTTTTCACCTACTCGATCCACGTCGGCCGGAACTACCCGACCCAGAAGATCGCCGGCTCGATGGACGTGGAAACCGTGCGCTACGTGGAGGGCGAGATGTATCTCAAGCAGCTCTTCAGCACGCTCGCGGCCGCCCTCGATACCTTCGCGCCGGACCTCGTGATCTGGATCGCGGGTGCGGACAACCACCGCAACGACCGCTTCGGGCAGATGCATTTGTCCGTGAAGGATCTCCAGAAGCGCGACGACGTGCTGCTGCGCGCCTTCATCCGCAACCGCGTGCCCGTGGCGGTGCTTTACGGCGGCGGCTACAACCGCCAGACGGATTTCACCGCGAAGATCCACCGCAACACGGTGGCCACCGCCAAGAAGCTGGCGACGGAGTTCAGAGGACTGTAAGACAAACGGTTCTGCCTACCTCCGCCTCACCGGCGCTTCAATAATCCCCTCCTCCGTCTCCTGCTTCAGCCGGAGCTGCCCGCACGCCGCGTCAATATCGTGCCCCTTCTCCAAGCGCAGCGTGGCCGACACCCCGGCGTTCTTGAGAATATCCCGGAAAGCCCGACATTGATCTTCCGAAGGCCGCTTCCAATCCAGTCCCTCCACCGTGTTGTAAGGAATCAGGTTCACCTTCGCCTTCAATCGCCGCGCGTGATTGGCAAGGATGCGCGCCTGCTCGAGATGGTCGTTCACCCCTTCGATCAGGATGTACTCCAGCGTCAGGTGCTGCTTCTTACGAGAATTCCAGTAGTCGAGCGCATCGAAGAGTTCGGCCGTGCCCCACTTCTTGTTCACCGGCATGATCTGCCCGCGGACCTCGTCCGTCGCGCCGTGCAACGAGATCGCCAGGCGGATCTGCTGCGGATGCTCGGCAAGCTGCCGGATCTGCGGCACCAATCCCGAAGTCGAAATCGTCAGGTGCCGCGCGCCGAGATGGAGTCCCCACGGCGAGGTAATGATCGAAATCGCGGCGAGCAGGTTGTCGAGGTTCGCCAAGGGCTCGCCCATGCCCATGAAGACCAGGTTGTCCACCCGCTCGCCGGAAAGCCGCTCCGCCATCAGCACCTGCCCGGCAATCTCCGCCGCCTCCAAATTCCGGCTGAATCCAGCGAGGCCCGAGGCGCAGAATTTGCATCCATAAGCGCACCCCACCTGCGAGGAAACACAAAGCGTGCGCCGGTCCGAACGCTCGCCGTAGAGCGCCGGATTCGCCGGGATCAGCACGCTCTCCACATAGCGCCCGTCGTGGAGCTTGAAGAGGAACTTCCGCGTCGTGTCCCCGCTCCCCTGCGTCTTCGAATGCTCCAGCGCGTGCAGGCGGAACGACGCGGCAAGCTTCTCGCGCAAGGCCGCCGGCAAATTGCTCATCGCATCCACCGAAGCCGCTTTCTTCTTCCAAATCCAATCGAGGATCTGCCCGGCACGGAATGCAGGCTGGCCCTCGGCAGCCAAATAGGCCTCCAAGGCGGTAGGATCGAAACCGGTCAGCGCGGGGAGCACGGCGGGAAGATGGACCGGATGCGGTCGGCGGCCAATACGTAACTATCGGGGACTCTGGAGCCACTCCTCCAGCACCGGCACGTCCGCCGCCGCCCAATCAAGCCCTCCCAACTCCCCCCTTCCACACCAGCGGATCTCCGAGTGCTCGTGCGGGTGCAATTCACCCCCTGCAATCCGACAGACGATCGGATGCAGCCGGATCGGGCCGCGGCCGTAATCCCACACCACCGGTGTCAGCGCCTCGCCCGCGACCACGATGATGCCCAATTCCTCTTCCAACTCCCGCACCAGCGCGGCCGCAGAATCTTCCCCTTCCTCCAGCTTGCCCCCGGGAAACTCCCACTTTCCCCCAAGGTGCTTGCCCTCCGGTCTCCTGCAGGCGAGCAGACGGCCCGACTCATCCAGGATCAGGCCTGCGACGACATCGATCATCGGCCGTCGGCGAGGCGCTCGGCGAGCATCGGCGGAAGACCGGCATCCAGGATCTTCTTCTGCGTCGTCTCGATGTCGTACTCGACGCGCCGGAAGACCACCAGGTGGTGGTCCAGATCGTAGATCGCGTAGCAGGCGCGCCAATCGCCGTCGCGCGGCTGGCCGACCGAGCCGGCATTGATAAAATACTTCGAGCCTTCCTCGATGATCACGGACTCCGCGGGCACCTCCTGCACCTTGTCCGTCTTCACGTAGACACGCGGCACGTGCGTGTGGCCGTGGAAGCAGACCTGCGTGAACTGGTAGGAAAAGTTCGACATCGCGTCGAAGCGGTTCGTCACGTAGTTCCAGTTCGCCGGCTGGTCCAGGGTGCTGTGGACGATGGTAAAGTCCTCGACCTGCCGGACCATCCGGAGGCGGCGCAGCCAGATCCGCTGCTCCTCGCTGAGATGGTCGCGGGTCCATTCGAGCGCCGCGGCGGCCACCGGGTTCATCGCATCCAGCGAGTGGGTACCGGAGGCGTCCTCGTCGTGGTTGCCCTTCACCACCGGGCAGTTCATGGCGCGGACCCGTTCCAGACAGGCCGCCGGGTCGGCATTGTAGCCCACCACGTCGCCCAGGCAGACGTAATCCGTGCACCCTTGCTGCTCGGCATCGGTCAACACCGCCTCGAGAGCTTCGAGGTTGGCGTGGATATCTCCGAAGAGGGCGATGCGCATGGGGTCGGTGAGGCGGGAGAGGCTTTAGGAGAGGTGTCGGGGACCTGTCGAGTCAAACCCGGATTACCGCTCGAAGCCGATCTTTCTGGCAGACAATTCCTCCCTCTGCCGGATGTGGCTCTTGGGGGAATCCGGAGCGATCCCCGCGCGGCCCTCCAGCAGGCGGATCGCGGTTTCTACCCCTGTCTGGGGCATGCGGTCGAGATAATCGGTGAAATAGGCCCCGAGAATCCGCAGCGCCCTTTGTTCCGAGCCGAAAATCCCCACCGCACGGGCCACCGGGTCCTCCGGGGGCGAAATCCTGGCCTCCAGCACATAGCGGAGCGCCAGCATCGAGGGCACCGCACTTCCCGGGTCGGATTGCAGGAGGCTCTGCAATTCCGCCAGCAGGACGGCGGGATCCTCCCCGGTCCGGGCCCGGGCCTGCAGCAGGTTGCGGCGCACCCGGGGGTCGGCCTTCCCCGTCGCCCAAGACCGGGAGTAGGCGCTCACCGCCTTCTTGTCGTCGGGAAAATGGTAGGCGCTGGAGTAGAGGTTGCCCAAATGCGCGGCAAGGCGCCAATCGTCCGGATTATTCCGGGTACCCCTCTCGAAGAACTCCCGTCCTTTCTCGACCCAGCGCCGGGCCTCCGACTCCGCCCGCAGACGGCTCAGGCCCGGGTCGTTGCGGTAGTAGGCCGCGGCATTGTAGGCCTGATGCCAGCCGCCGATGTCCCAGTAGTACTCGGTTTTCGGAGAAAGCTGCACGGTGGTGTTCACCGACTCCTCCAGCTCCGGCCACTCGGTGTTCGTGAATTGCTCGGTCGCCCGCAGGCTGGCGAAGCTCGCCACCAGGGTCCGCAGGCCGGCCAAGGCCACGACCGCGCTATTCTGGCCGATCTTCTCGCGGACATCGATGTCCAGCGGCTCGGAGAGCAGCCCCTCGCGGCGGAATTCCTTCGTCGCGCCATCCTCCAGATGCAAGCGCACCCACCCCCCGGCCACCAGTACGGCGAGTGCGCTCAGGATGGCACGACGGCGCGACTTCATCTCAGAACTCCTTTCCGGCAAAAACCAGCCACGAGACGAAGGTGTGCAGCACCACGTAAAACGCCGTGATCCCCGCCAGCGTGCCCAGCGCCGCGGGAGAAATCGCCGCGCCCTCGATCACCGCATCGATCACGTTGAAGAGCTGGAAATCCGGAAACACCACCGCCACCGCGAGGCCGCCGATCTTCCCCGCCGTCCCGATCCCGTCCGCACCGCTCAAATACATGTCGCGCGCGTCCGCCTGGAAGTTCCCGATGAAATACACCAGGAAGCAGGAAATCGTCGTGAAGAGCGTGCTGGTCGAGAAGGTCGAGAGCAACAGCGCCGTCGAGGCGATCACCGCCGAGCGCATGAAAACCGCCAGCGCCGCCCCGTGCAGGCTCCAGGTCGGACCCTGCAGCAGGATCTCCGCCCGCAGCTTGTCCTTCTCCACCTGGGGCCAGGAAGCCACCCGCTCCATCTGCTCCGCCACCACCATGTGGGTCCGGATGCTCAGCACCCCCGTCATCAGGAGATCCATGACCACGAGGGAGACGAAAATCAGCAGCAAGACCCCGGCCAGCTTGCCGATCAGGTAATCCAGCCGCGGCACCGGCTTCGCCAGGATGGTATAGAGCGTCCGGTCCTCCACGTCCTTCGGCAGCAGCAGCGCCGTCGCCACGACCCCGAGCACCACCGAGAACAAGGTCATGGTCCCCAGCGACCAGCTCCGGATCATCCGCAGCACATCCATCCCCTGCAGGTCCGGCCGGCCGATCCCCTGGATGTTGAAGAGGTTGCTGCCCAGCACGATCACCGCGAAGATCGCAAGGAAGTAGAACACCTTCATCCGCACGAGTTGCGTGAAGGTGTGCGTGGCGATCACCCCGATGCGGCGGGGGTTGAGCGGGCGGTTTTTCGCGGGTCGGCTCATCGGGCGGGAAAGGAATCAGGGTTCACGGCGGTCCACGGTCTCCTGGAGGAAGAGGCGCTCCAGCGTCGTCCTCGGCCGCCCCGCGCGCACGAGCTCCGCGGATCCGTCCGCGTTCACCAGTTCGTGGACCTTCGCCACCAGTTCGGGCGAGGCATCGCGCAGCACGATCTCGGTCTGGTCCTCCACCGCGAGGAGCTGGTCGATCGGACCCTCCTTCACCATCCGGCCGCGGAAAATGATGCCCACCCGGTCGCAGACCTCCTGCACCTGTTCCAGCAGGTGCGAGCAAAGGAACACCGTGATCCCGCGCTGCTTCAGATCGAGAATCAGGTCCCGGATCTGGCGCGAACCCACCGGGTCCACCCCGGCCGTCGGCTCGTCGAGGATCACCAGGCGCGGTTCCTGGATCAGCGCCTGGGCCAGCCCGATCCGCTGGAGCATCCCCTTCGAGTAACCTCCGAGCCGCCGGTTGCCGGCCTCCCTCAGGTCCACCAGATCTAGCAGTTCCTTGACCCGCGCCTCCAGCTTCGCGCCGCGCAGCCCGCAAAGTTTGCCGTAGAAACGCAGCGTCTCGGAGCCGCTCAGATGCTTGTAGAAATAGGGATTCTCCGGCAGGAAGCCGACATCCTGCCGCGAGTCCACCTGCAGCGAGTCGTTGCCGAAAATCCGGCACACGCCTGCATCCGGCTGCACCAGCCCCAGCAGCGCCTTCATGGTGGTCGATTTCCCCGACCCGTTCGGGCCGATCAGCCCGTAGACCTCGCCCGCCGCGATCCGGATCGAGACGCCGTCCACCGCAAGCAACGGCTCCTTCCGTCCGGCGGGGCGGAATTGCTTCACCAGATCCTTGATTTCGACGGCGGACTCCATGGGCGCGGGCGGAGGATAGAAAGCAAAGCGGAGCAGGCAACGTGATTCGCTGATAGAGAAAGGGCAGGGAAATGAAGGGCCGGTGAAGAATTCGCGGGATCCGTCCGCCCCCCGCCGCCGGAGCACCAGATTTCTTGTCAAACCCGACCCCGCATGCACGCTGCTCCCCAAATCATGAAGACGCTTTTCCGGATCCTCGCCGCGGCCATCCTCTGCCTGCTCACCACTTCCTGCTTCGAGCAGAATGCCGTCATCCGCCTGAACAAGGACGGCAGCGGCACCATCACGGAAACCACCCTCCTCAGCGCGGAAGCCAGTGCCATGCTCGAAGGCATGGGCGGCCGGGACCCCCTCGCCAAGATGGCCGACAAGGATGCCGCCAACGCTTACGCGAAGAAAATCGGCGACGGTGTGGAAGTGGAGAAAGCCGGCAAGATCACCCGCGGCGAACGCGCGGGTGTGGAGGTCGTCTACCGCTTCAAGGATATCAACGCGGTGAAGTTCACCATGGGCGGCTCGATGGCCGAGATGGCCAAGGCCATGGCCCCGGTGGGCATCCCCCAGCCGGAACAACCCGAACAGCAACCGGCCACCTTCAAGTATGCCGATGGCGTGCTCACCCTCGTCAACCCCGGCAACAAACCCGCTGAAGGCGAGGCTCCTCCGGAGATGCCTGAAGTCAGCGACCAGCAGATCGCCATGGCCAAGGGCATGTTCAAGGACATGAAGATGGGCTTTACCTTGGAGTTCCCCGGCGGCATCGCGGAAACCAACGCCACCCACGTCGAAGGCGACACCGTGACCATGGCGGACATCGACTTCGGCAAATTCGTCGAGGATCCCGCCCACCTGAAGAAACTCATGGCCGCCAACGAGCAAGGTCCGGCCGCTGCCGCCGCCGCCGTGAAGGACATCCCCGGGGTGAAGGTGGAGACCAAGGAAGAGTTCACGGTGAAGCTGAAGTGACCTGTCACGGGGAATCTGCCGCTCGGAATCCCATCGACATCCCCCCGGCCAGCCATTGTCCTTCCCTCAATGGCTGAAGCGTCTCTTCTCCCGGTCTGGGCCACCGAAATCGTCGCGCGCTACGAAAGCGGGGCGGCAGGTCAATTCATCCTCCACGGCAATGTCGCCGACCGCATGCTCATGCGGCTGCCGGAGGGTCCCAAGTTGGGACGCCTGAACGACTATCTGCTCGACGTCCTCCTCCCGCGCTTCCAAGTCGTGCTCAGCTACGACCCCGGCTTCGGCCTGCGCGTGGACCGCGGCCGCGAAATCTTCGCCGAGTGGCCCGCGCTGAAGGAAATCGGCGAAATGCCCTCGTTACCGCTGCCCGCGGTGCGCGTGATCGCCCGCTACCTCCAGTTCGCCCGCAATCTCCGCGCGGTCGGCGCGAAGCCGGTCACCGTCGCGGTGGTGATGCGGGATGCCCAGCTCTACGTCCCGGTCCTGCCGCAAACGCTGAA
>CAMLOZ010000004.1 GCA_946481625.1 uncultured Haloferula sp.
GGTGAAGATCCTCCGGCAGCGGCTGGTGGAGAGCCTCGAGAAGGAGAAAGCCGCGGAGGCGGCGGGGAAGGATCACGACCACCCGCATGATCACGGCCACACTTGCTGCGGCCATGATCACGGGCACGAGCATCATCACCACGATCACGACCACGACCACGGCGGCGACAACCGTCTGGTGGCCGCCTTCCGCTCGGCGATGCGGGACTTCGTGGACGTGGGCGTTTACTTCTCGATCGGCGTGGCGATCACGGCGCTCTTCAATACCGGCATCGCGCCGGGCGCCCAATGGCTCGGGACGCTGGCGACCAACAACGTGGCGGCACCCGCGGCGCTCATGGTGCTCGCCTTCGTTTTGAGCCTGTGCAGCACCTCGGACGCCTTCATCGCGGCGACCCTGGACAAGTTCACCTACGGGGCGAAGCTGGCCTTCATGGTCTTCGGTCCGATGCTGGACGTGAAACTGATCTTCCTTTACCAGACGGTGCTGAAGCGCCGCTTCATCCTGTGGCTGGCGATCGGCCTCTTCCTCGGCATCGGTGCCGCCGCGATCGCCTGGCAGGCCGTCCTCTTTTCCCTCGCGAACCCGTGAATGCGAAGCTCCAGCGCGTGCTCTCCTCGGTCGCCCTCATCGCGTGGGGCGGGGTGCTGCTGTATTTCCACGCGAGCTCGCGGATCACGAAGTACCTCACGCCCGACTTCCATCCGATGGTGCTGGCCGGCGGGCTGGGCCTGATCGTGGTGGGCCTTTTCAACCTGCTGACGGCGACCCAGCAGGCGTCCTGCGGGCACGACCACGGGCCGGACGATTCCCACGACCATGAGAGCCTGGACGTGCACCCGGTGGCCGCGCTGCTGATCCTGATCGCGCCGCTCGCCTTCAGCGTGGCCTACACGAAGGACGGCTTCTCGGTCCAGGCGCTGACCTCGAAAGGTCTCTACGACTCGCCGGCCAACATCCGCTCGCCGATGCTCGAGTCGATCATGCCGAAGCTGACGAAGGAGCTGATCGAGAAGCAGCACCCGAAGAATGCAGAGGGGTTCCACGCCTTCAGCCTGATGGAGCTGTTCTTCAGCACCGGCGATCCCGAGATGCGGGAGCTGGTGGAAGGCATGATGATCGAGACCGAAGGCCGGATGGTGAAGGATCCGGAGGGCGGTTCGAACCAGCGGCGGCTCTACCGGCTCTTCATCACCTGCTGCGCGGCGGACAGCCAGGCGATCCCGATCATCGTGAGATTCAAGGATGGCGTGCCCGCGGTCGAGGAAGGCGCGTGGATGAAGGTCTCCGGCACCATGCGTTTTCCGGACGAAGGCGAAGGGCCGGTGCCGGTGCTGGAGGTGATCCACTCGGAGGAAGGCACGGCCCCGCCGGAGGAGTCCTTCATGCGCGGGAGGTTCTAAGCCCTCACGGGTCGAGGTCGCCTTCGATGCCGATATCCTGGGGATGGCCGGTGACGGCTCCCATCAGGATCTTCGCCATGGCAACCAGCTTGCCCTCCTTCACGTCCCAGTAGTGGACCTTTTCGGGGCAGACGCGGATGAGAGTGAGATTGGGGTCACCTTGACCTTCCGGAAACCAGGTTTTGACCATGTTGGTCCACAGCTCGTGGATCTTGTCGATGTCGCGGGTGATCTCCGCCTCGCCGTACACCGCGAGGTACTCATGTTTGCTGTTGTTGCAAAAGACAAGCTGCACGCGGGGGTCCGCCGCGATGTGCGCGTTGTGGGCACTATCGGCCCCGCTGAAAAACCAGAGGCAGCCGGCGCTATCGACATCCTGCACCTGCATGGGGCAAAGGTGCGGCGGGATTTCGGCGAGCCGCGTTTCGAGCATGCAGGCGGGCGACGCCTTCACCAGTTCCTGCATCTTGGCGACGGCCTTGTTGGCTTCGAGATTCTCAACGGCACTCATGGCAGTCGCACGCTCGACCGAGTGTCCGGGGAGTCAAAAGGAAATTGGCAACCCCTCAGGTGGATAGCTGGCGCAGCAGTTCCGCCGCGGCCGGGGTATCCTTGCTGTCGCGCCGTTTCATCAGGGCGATCACGCGGTACATCCCCTTCCCCGCGAACGGCCGCACCATGATCCCGTCCATCGCGCGGTTCCGCGTCGCCAGCTTGGGGATAACGGTGACGCCGAGACCGGAGGCGACCATCGAGAGTGCGGTGCCGAGCTGGTCGCACTGCAGGCCCGGGTCGGGCTCGCGGATCTTGCAGAGCCGGAGGGTCCGATCAGAAAGGCAGTGGCCGCCCTTCAGGTGGATGAGTTCCGAAGCACTCAGGTCGGCGGGAGTGGGCGGGGCCTTCCTCAGGGCGAGAGGATGCTTGGCGGGCGCGGCGAGGAGCAGGGGCTCCCGGAAGAGTTCCTTCACCTTCAGCGACCACTTCTGGCGGTCGTGCTCCGGAACATCGCTGAGGATCGCGAACTCGATCCGCCCCTCGACAAGCTGCAAGATCAGCTCCTCCGTGCGCGATTCGGAAATCGCGATGGCAATCCCCGGATGGCGTTCGCGGAAGGGTCCGAGCCACTGCGGCAACAGGTAGGGCGCGATGGTGGGGATGATGCCGAAGGCGACGCGGCCGTGGCGGAGTTCGCGGCGGTCGGCGAAGGCATCGCGCAGTTTGTCGCGCTCCGCGAGCAGGCGGCCGGCATGTTCCAGGACGGTGCGGCCGGCCGCGGTCATGTCCACTCCCCTCGCCCTCCGGATCAGGAGCGGCTCGCCGATCTCCTCCTCCAGCGCCTGGATCTGCTGGCTGATTGCGGGCTGGGACAGGTTGCAGCGCTTGGCGGCGGCGGTCAGGGAACCGGATTCCGCGACGCTGGCGAGGATCTCGAGCTGGCGGAGTTCCATGGGCGTGAGCCATAAGAATTCCGAATGGCTGAGTTTTCAACCTGCGATTTCACAAATGCCTCGGTTTCCGTCAGGCTCCGCGAGCAACCCCACACCAGTTACCATGGCGAAACCCCAGATGACCACGACCGGCGGCAACCCGATCGCCGACAACCAGAACTCGATCTCCGCCGGACCGCGCGGTCCGCTGCTGCTGCAGGACTACCAGCTCATCGAGAAGCTCGCGCACCAGAACCGCGAGCGCATCCCGGAACGCGTCGTCCACGCGAAGGGCTCCGGCGCCTTCGGAACGCTGACGATCACCCACGACATCACGCAGTACACCAAGGCCGCCGTCTTCTCCCACATCGGCAAGAAGACCGACATGCTGCTGCGCTTCTCCACCGTGGCCGGCGAGCGCGGCGCTGCCGATGCCGAGCGCGACGTGCGCGGATGGGCGCTCAAGTTCTACACGGAGGAGGGCAACTGGGATCTCGTCGGCAACAACACCCCGGTCTTCTTCGTCCGCGACCCGCTGAAGTTCCCCGACTTCATCCACACGCAAAAGCGCCACCCGCGCACGAACATGCGCAGCGCGACCGCGATGTGGGACTTCTGGTCGCTTTCGCCCGAGTCGCTGCACCAGGTGACGATCCTGATGTCCGACCGCGGGTTGCCGCTGAGCTACCGTCACACCAACGGCTACGGCTCGCACACCTACTCGCTCATCAACGACAAGAACGAGCGCTTCTGGGTGAAGTTCCACTTCAAGACGCGCCAGGGCATCAAGACGATGACCAACGCGGAGGGCGAACAGGTGATCGCGAAGGACCGCGAATCCTCGCAACGCGATCTCTACGAGGCGATCGAGCGCGGAGACTTCCCGCAATGGACGGTGCAGATCCAGGTGATGGCGGAGGAGGATGCGGAGAAGTGCGCCTTCAACCCCTTCGACCTCACCAAGGTCTGGCCGCATGCCGACCATCCGGTGATGGACGTGGGCGTGCTGGAGCTGAACCGCAATCCGGAAAACTACTTCCAGGAGATCGAGCAAGCCGCCTTCTCGCCCTCGAACATCGTGCCGGGCATCGGCTTCTCCCCGGACAAGATGCTGCAGGCGCGGATCTTTTCCTATGCCGATGCCCACCGCTACCGCGTGGGCACCTGGTACGAGGCGCTGCCGGTGAACCGTCCGAAGAGCGCGGTGAACACCTATCACATGGACGGCTCGATGAACTTCATGGAGCCGAAGTCGAGCAACGCCTACTACGAGCCAAACACCATGGGCGGCCCGGTGCAGGACGACCGCTTCGCGGAGCCGCCGCTGAAGATTTCGGGCGATGCCGACCGCTGGAACCACCGTGACGGCAACGACGACTACACGCAGCCGGGCAATCTCTTCCGCCTCATGAGCGATTCGCAGAAGCAGCAGCTCTTCAGCAACATCGCCGAGGCCATGCAGGGCGTCCCGCGCGAAATCGTGGCCCGTCAGCTCGGGCACTTCCACAAGGCCGATCCCGCCTATGCGGCCGGCGTGGCCAAGGCGCTCGAGATCGAATGGGAGGCCAGCGGTGCGTATCCGAATGAACCCGCTTTGGCTTGATCTGGCCGGGGAAACTTGAATGATGGCAGGCGGTGTGTCGGCACCGCCTGCCCGCTAACCCAATTTGATCCGATGACGTCCAACGCCCAAGAAGAGCAGCGCTATGCCGAGCTGCAATTGATCGCTCTCGATGCCGCCCGCCACGGGGATCTCGACACGCTGGTGCCGATGCTCCAGGCCGGGATACCGGTGAACCTGCGCGACGAGAAGGGCAACACCCTCCTCATGCTTGCAGCCTACCACGGCCATGAGGAAGCGGTGCGCGTGCTCCTGCGCCACGACGCCGAGGTGGATGCCCGCAACGATCGTGGTCAGACGCCCCTCGCGGGCGTCGCTTTCAAGGGTCATCTCGAAGTCGCCCGCATTTTGCTCGAATCCGGCGGCGATCCCGTGGCCGACCAAGGCGGTGGCCGCACCCCGATCATGTTCGCCGCAATGTTCGGCCACCTTGAGATGGTGAAGCTTCTCGAGAAGAAGGCGACCGCCCGAGGCTGGCGGAAGTCCTCGCTCGGCTGGTTGGCCCGGATCATGGCGATCCCGCGCGCGATCTTCTTCCGCAAGCCGCTCCGACCTTCCTTAGCCGGGCATTGAGGAAAGATTCCGCCCCGGACCGCTCGCGAGAACCCGGGGCGTCCGGGGAGGTCAGCGGGGGTTCACCGTCCAGCGCGTGAAGACTTTGGGCATTGAACCGGTCGGCACCCAGAATTTGTGGTAATTCCCGCTGCCGATGTCTTCCACGGGTGTCCAGGAGCCCGGTGACAAGGTGGTGCTCCATTCCACTCCATAGCTCACGTCCTCCAAACCCTCCGGATGAGTGAACTCGAAAAGGGTAAAGGAATGGCCTGCTTGACCTTGCGGAATGCCGGAAGCGTCCCAGCGGAGCGGGTCGAGGCGGAAGGCGTATTCGATCAGATTGCTCAAGCCGTCGTGGTCCGGATCCTGATCGTCGGCAGCCATGCCTGCATTCTCCGCGACTCCGAACTTGGCGAGTCGCCAGTCTCCACGGGTGATGCTGGTATGGAATGTCCCGGTGGCGACGCGACTGCCCTTGCTGCTGGTGGCGGTGACCTTGTAATGATAGGTGTGGTCCGGAGCCAGTTCGTTGAAAGGGATCTCGAAGGGGAGGAACCCGGTGCCGGCAGTGTCCCCGGAGAAAGACAGATGGATCATGTTCCCGTAGTCCGGACCGGGGCCGAACTCCAATACGGCGGTAGTGGCGGAGCCGTTCGGGTTGATCGCCCCCTTCAAGGCGGCGGAGGTTCTGGTGATCGAGGCGGGTTCGGGCTTGGCCACCGAGGGTGGGCTCAGGTCGTAGGCGAAGACTTCATTCCCATACCCCTGCCCGCTGGCATGCAGGTAGAGTTTGCCACCGTTGACGGCGGGATCGTAGGGATTGAGGTAAATGGTGGAACCCGCACTGAGATCCGCGACTTCATGCCACTTCGCGCCGGGACCGTCGTTCTGCCAAATCGACTTCGCGTTGGTATTGACCGAACAATGACCGCTTCCCCATGGATAGAGGCGCCCGGTGTAGAAACCGGCATCGGAGTCGGGCTGGGTTGATGCCACCGTGCCTTGGGATTTCCAGTGACGGGCGGGATTACCCGGCACCTGGGCACTGAAATAGAGGGTATTTCCCTGGCCCTTGAGGACATTGACCAGATTGAGAACCGGGAGCAGGGGGATCGTGCCGGCTTCGGTGCCGTCCGTACGCCATATGGCCCAGGAGGTTTCGGGCTGCACGAGCTTGGCGGAGAAATAGAGGTAGTTACCGGTCGCCGCGGGATAGTGTACTGAACCATCCTCCGGTCCGGCACCGATATCCTTTATCATGGTCGTGCCGGCCGGGGTGCCATCCGTGCGCCATAATTCGCGGCCATGCACCCCATCGGTGGCCGTGAAATACAGGAGGTTTCCGACGGCAACCAAGTCTGCGGGCGCAGCGGAGGCGGAACCCGGGTTGATGTCCTTGAGCAGGTAGGTTCCCGCGGGAGTGCCATCGGTCCGCCACAGTTCGCGGCCGGCCGTAGCATCGGCAGCGAAGAAATAGTGAATGCCGTTGAATTCGAAGGGGTTCGAGACGCCGGAACTGGCAGTGCCGGTCGCGATGTCCTTGAGCAGGCTCGTGCCCGCGGTGGTGCCATCGGTTTTCCAAAGTTCGGTGCCGCTGCCGGTATCCGTAGCGGTGAAGTAGAGGACCGAGCCTCTGGCGAAAAGGGGCCGAGGGGTGGAGCCGTAAGAGCCGTTGAGGTTGATGACCATTACGGTGCCGGCGGGGGTCCCGTCGCTTTTCCAGAGTTCGGAACCCGAGCCGCCGTTGGCGGAGAAATAGACGCTATTGCCAACCGCCATCATCCACATGGGCTCGGAACCGGCATAGCCCGGACGGATGTCTTTCACTTGGACCGTCCCGGCAGCGGTGCCGTCGGTCTTCCAGAGCTCCCAGCCCGTGGTTCCGTCGTTGGCGGTCGTGTAGATGCGGTCTCCGGAGGTGATGAGACGCGAGAAATCCTGGAGGGAGCCGCTGGTGCCGGAGCGGATGTCCTTCACCAAGGTCGGTCCCGGCAAGCCGGCGTCGAGACAGGGGGAGAGGATGAGGGAAAAGATGAAAGGTGCCAGCTTCATGGTCCAACTGTCACAAACCAGGGATCACAATGTCAATACGTACCCTCTTTGTAAATACGAACCATTCCCAATCGGCGAAGGAAGAAGGCGGGCTCACTCCACGAACTTCAGCTTCCCCCACATCTCCGGCAGGTGCATGTTGATCGTCCCCTGCGGGCTCCAGACCCAGTTGTCCTCCGGGTGCTCGCCGTCGGGAATCTTGGAGCCGTGTTCCGGGACGCGGACGTACTTGCCGCCCTTGACCACGTGCTTCCATTCCACCCGGGAAAAGTTGATGCGCCAGGTATCGCCGGCCTTCGGCGGGGAAGTGAGTTTCCCTTGGTACGCGGCAAGATCCTTCCATGGCAGGAAGACCTCGACCGTCCAGCCGGTATCGGTGTCGGAGGAATCGTTGAGCGTGCCTTGCACCTTCACGGCGCTCTTCAGGCCCGGGAGATTCGTTCCATGCGTGGCGGTGCCGCCCTTCGAGTAGGGTTTGTCGAGGGTGAGTTCCCAGATGGTGCCGAGCGCGTTGATCTCGAACTCGTAGTAGTTGAGCGTGTCGCCGTCGGGATCGAGGAAGATCTCGAAGTCGTTGTCGTGGAAGATGATCGCGTTCTTCCCGGTGAGCGTGCCCCAGACGTGGGGCTCCGCCATCTCCGCGCAGACGTGCAGGCCTTCGGTGGTCCAGAGCATCTTGGCGCGGGTACGGAAGCGCGGTGCCGGCTGGTCCTTGCCGCGGATGTCGATGAAGTCGGATGTCCACGCGGCGGCCTTCCATGCCGCGTCCGAGAGGTCGCCATCGACCACCGGCGCTTCCTTGGACAGGCGGCATTCGTAGGCGAGAGGCTCCGCAACGGCGGCGGAAAGAAGGGGCAGGGCAAGAAGGCAACGCATGACAGCACATTCGGGAGCGTCTCTCCCGCGGGCAATCCGGAAGTTTCGATTCGACGGGCGTGTAGCCCGTTTGCAGGCTGGCGACATGATGAAGAAGTCCTTGGCCTGCATGCTGGCGGCGGTGATGGCCGGCGGCATCGCAGAGGCGAAACCGCTGCGGGTGCTCTGCTACAACCTGCGCTACATCACCTCCGGCGACACCGGCGAACGGACCTGGGTGGCGCGGCGCGACCAGGCCGCGGAGCTAATCAAGAACGACGCCGCGGACATCGTGGGCATCCAGGAAGGCCTGCCGCCGATGATGAACGACCTCGCCGACCGCTTGCCCGGGTATGCGGCGATCGGAGTCGGCCGCGAGGACGGGGTCGATCAGGGCGAATACGCGGCGATCCTCGTGAAGGCCGACCGCTTCCGCGTGCAGGAGTCCGGCACCTTCTGGCTCTCCGACACGCCGGAAGTCTGCAACTCCTGCACCTGGGGCAATACCGTCACACGCATCTGCACGTGGGCCAAGCTCTACGACCGCCACACGCAGCGGACCTTCCACTTCTTCAACACGCACCTCGACCACGCCTCCGAGCTGGCGCGGCAAAAGGGCACCGAGCTGATCCTCACCCGCATCGCCGAACGGAAGCCCTCCGGACCCGTGTTGCTGACCGGGGACTTCAATGCACCGGAGGAAGACCCGCTCCACGCATCCATCAAGGCGGCCGGCCTGGCCGACGTGTGGAAGACGCTCAATACCGACGTGCCGCCGGAGGAATCCGGGACCTTCCATGAATTCACCGGCGAGACCCACCGCTCGCGGATCGACTTTATTTACGCCACGCCCGATCTCAAGGGCCTGGAGTCGGTGATCGTGAGGAGTTCGAAGAACGGGAACTTTCCCTCCGATCACTTCCCGGTGCGGGCGACGCTCGAGTGGTGAAAAACAAAATGCCCCACCTACGACTTTCATCGTAGGCGGGGCCCGGAGAAACCCGATCCGGAAAATTACAACGCCCGACTCAGGGAACCAGCGCCACCTTCAGCCGGAGCCAGAGGCGCGAACCCGACTTCGCCACCGAGGCCTTGCGGACCTCGATGCCACCTTCCGTGGAAACCAGCGAATCCGCGACGTCATCCCAATCGCTGAGGTCATCGCCCGACTCGACCTGGAAGTCCACGTCGGTCGCGGCGAGGTTCTTGCGATAGCTGAGGGTAAGGAATTCGTCTTCGCCAACGGTTTCCAGGGCGAAGCTCGTCGGATCCGCTTCGGTTCCGCGGGGATCGGTCCCGGCGGCGTACTCGAGGAGATTCGAGCGGCCGTCGCCATCGGGGTCCGCGTCGTTCCCCCATAGCGTCGCTTCGAGTCCGGTGTCACCGAGCTCTTCGGCGGTGAAGTTCCCGGAGCGCCAGTTCTGATAAGCGGTCGTGGATGCGGAGGCCGTGACCTGCATGGCATTGATGTAGGCGAAGGAGCCCTGCACCAGGGTAATGTCCACGAAGACCTGGCCGAACTCGTCCGGGCGCACGCCGGAAATCACGACCACCTCGTCGTCGTTTGCATCGCCACCCGTGCTGCCGATGCCGGTGCCGCTGGTGGTGAGGTTTGCGGTCTCGTGATTCGCTCCGAAGACATCGTACTTCGTGGTGCGGACCTCGGCATTGCTGCGCGATCCGAAGAACCGGAACTCATAGCTCAGCTCCGGATTCAAACCTGCCAGCATGAAGCCGCCGGGAACATCGTCGCTCGTCGCGTCGTTGATGTCGTTCGCGGTGGAATAGAAGAAGTCCTCGGTGGCTGTTTCGACCGCCAATTCGCCGAGCAACGACGGCTGAGGCGCGAAGAGGCCGCCGAAGGGGGCCTTGCCGTTGCAGAGGAATCCCCCGGTCATCGTCATGCGGATTCCGGTGTTGGTGCCGGTGCTGCGCACGAGGTTCGCGAGGTGCTCGCCGGGGTTGATGGTGATGCCGCCATTGGTGAGGTACCAATTGTTCCAATGATTGCCGTTCACGTCGGGAACACTGGTCGGGTCGCCATTCGCCCCGTCGCTCGGGCCGAAGTCGAAGAAGAGCTTCTCACCTGCGGCCAGTGTGTCCGGATTGGCCGCGAAGGTTTTGTTCGGGGCCAGCACCGCCTCGAGCGCCGGACGGATCACCGCGGTGAAGTGCGCGTAGCCCTTGCGGTTGATGTGGGTGTCATCCACGAAGTAGGTGTTCCATTCCACCGGGTCGGTGTCGTGCAGGGTGTCCAGAAGCTCGTTCGTGGGGAGGAAGTGCAAGTTCAGGTTCGGGTCGGACTCGCAGTAATCCTTGATCAGCGTGTTCGCGGTGCGGCGGCGCGGATCGTGGTCCGGATTGTTGAAGAATGAGGGGACCGGGGTGATCCCGATGTAGCAGATCGGCACGGTCGGCTGATGCGCCCGCACCAGATTCACAAAGGTCTGGAAGTCCGCGAAGACCTGCTCGCCGGTCTTGCCGCCGGCGCGGATGTCGTTCGTGCCTTCGAAGACGACGATGGCGGAGGGCTGATACGGCGTCACGATGCGGTGGACGATCGGATTGAGATCCGAGAACTGCGAGCCGCCGAAGCCGCGCTGCACGATGTTGTAATCCGCGAAATCCTTCGCGAGCGTTTCCCAACGGCGGATGCTCGAGCTGCCGACGAAGAGCACGCCGCCGGGAGCGACGGGATCCACGCTGTCCTGATAGGTCCAGCGGTCGACGTCATTGTTGATCGCGACCGGAGGAAGCGTGGGCACCGTGACGCCTTCGACGATCTCAAGGATGCCGAGATACGCGAAGTCGCCCTGGGCCACGGCGAGCTGCAGGGTGACCTCTCCGGTCGAGTTCGCCTGGATGCCGCCGAGCGCGACGGTGCTGCGGTTGTTGCCGTTGTAGGTGGTGGCGCCATCATTGCCGATGCCGGTGCCGCTGGTCTGCAAGTGGCCTGCGGTGACGCCGTTGCCGGCGGTGACCGTGTAAATGGAGCGGCGGACCCCGGCTTCATTGCGCGTGCCGAAGAAGCGCATCGAGTAGAGTTTCGTCGGGCTCAGTCCGCTGATCCTCAGCGTCGCGGTGGTGGCGGCTCCGTTGATGAAGAGGTAGTCCTGAGTGGCTGTCGGAACGGCCAGTTCGCCCAGGAGTGTTGAAGACGGGGCGAGCAAGCCGCCATTGAGGATGCCATTGTTCTGCCAGCCGGTCGAGGTGAGGGTGATGCCGAGGGAGGTCGGCTCGTTCGCGGTGGTGACGAGATTGGAGACGGAGCTGCCGTTGGCGGTCGTCGCGAAGTTGTTCCAATACTTGCCGAAGCTGTCGGGGCTCGTCGTGGCATTGCCATTGGTCCCGTCGTGCCGGCCGAAGTCCACGCGCACCGTCTTGCCGACGATCGGCGGGGCCGCATCGCCTTCGGTAAGTTCCAGGACGCCGAGATAGGCGAAGCCGCCCTCCGTGGCGGTCACGCGCAGCGAAAGCTGACCGCTCGCATCGGTCTGCAAGCCGCTCAAGGAAGCGATCGTGCTGTCGTTTCCATCGGTGCTGCTGACAAGGTCGGCACCGGAGGTTTGCAGGATGGTGCTGAAGACGCCATTGCCCGCGGAGACGGTGTAGGTCGTCTTTCTCACCGCCGCGGTGTCGCGCGTGCCGAAGAGCCGGAGGTCGTAGAGTTTCCCCGGATCGAGGTTGTTGATGTTGAGGGTCGCGTAAACCCCGTTGGCACCGTCGATGAAGAAGTAGTCTTCGGTGGCCTTTCCGATGGCGAAGTTTCCGAGCTTCGCGGGATCCGGTGCGAGCAACCCGCCGTTGAGGCGGCCGTTGGACTTCCAACCGGGTCCGAGGGTAAGGCCGATGCCGGTGGGTGCATTCGCGGTGTCGATGAGATTCAAGTAGCTCATCGCGACGGGGCCGCCGGTGGCACCCGCCCCCACGACGTTGTTCCAATGGTTCCCGTTCGTGTCGGCAACGCCGGTGCTGCCGTTGCCGGGGTTGATCACCGGGGTGCCGGAAGGAGTGACATTGCCGTCCGTCCCGTTGTTGGGACCGAAGTCCACCAGCAGGGTGCGGGCATCGAGGGAACTACCAAGGATGGCGAGAATGCCGGCGACGAGTGCCGGACGCCACCCTGCAAGGGTCTTGCGGGCGTGCATGGGTTTTAAAGAAATGAGGGATGCGGAATGGAGGCTCAGCACGAGGCGGAGCGACGGCGCCGCAGGAGCAGGCCGGCGGCGCTCAAGCCAACCAGCAGGGCCGAGCCGGGTTCCGGCACGGAGATGCCGAGCACACCCAGATAGCTGAAGCGCGGATTCGCACCCGTGCCTTCGATGGTGAGCGTCAGCGTGCCTCCGGCCGTCGGGACAAGATTGTCCAAGCCGGCAATCGTGGTCGTGTTGCCATGATAGCCCGCACCTCCGAGGTCCGTGCCTGAAGTCTGGAGCGTCGTCGAGTGGACGCCGTTCAGATCGGTGACCGTATAGGTGGTGATGCGGACCTCGGTGGTATTCCGGGTGCCGAACATCGAAAGGTCGTAGATCCAGTTCGGATTCAGGCCGGAGATCGTGATGGTTGCCGGGCCGAACTCGGAGAAAAAGTAATCCTCGGTCGCGGTCTGGATGCCGACCGTGATGCCATCGATGGTGAGCCCGGGGTTGCTTCCGATCAGGCCACCGTTCGCACGCCCTGCGGAGAGCCATTGCTGGTCGGTGGCATCGGCGGTGCCGTTATCCGGGGAGAATGCCAGGCTAACCGTCGTTGCGGTGTTCGCGGTGGTGACAAGATTGGAAAGGGACAAGCCGGTACCACCGGCGACCGGGCCGCCGTGGGTGGTTGAGGTGGCATTGTTCCAGTAAACTCCATTCGTGTCGGGGCTTGCGGTCGGCGAGCCCTGCGCGTGGCCGGAAGTCATCCCGAAATCGATCAGGATGGTGGAGATCGCGGAGGCTTTTTGGGAAAGAACCGGGCCGAGAAGGCACGACACGAGCACGGGGAGACGCCATGGGTTTGGGAGGGTCATGTGGCCGAAAATGGACAAATCCCGATCCGCGTCAATCAGATTGTATACAATTAATCTAACACCGCATACCTGCGCCAATTCGTGTGGGGAGGCCGGCCGGTATCCGGCCGCCTTCGATCGGGACGCCCCGTTCCGGGGATCGGCCGCAAATCCGCCCCGCCCGCCGTTATCGGGAGACCGCCGCAAAGAGCTTGCCCACCTCGCGCTTCGATACCTTTCCCATCGCATTCCGCGGCAGGCTATCCACACGCAGAAGGTGGCGGGGCAGCTTGTAAGGGGAGAGGCGGTCCTTGCCCCAACGTTGCAGATCCTCCAGCCCCAGATCGGTCTCGAGCACGGCCGCGACGGCGACGGTTTCCCCCCACGTGTCGTCCTGGAGCCCCACCACGGCGCACTCACGGATCGCCGGGTGATCGAGCAACGCGGCTTCGATCTCCAAGGCGGAAAGCTTGTAGCCCCCGCTCTTGATGATGTCCACCGACAGGCGGCCGAGGATCCGGTAGTAGCCGCCCTCCCGCATGGCCATGTCGCCGGTGCGGAACCAGCCGTCCTCGAACGCTTCCGCGGTGATCGCGGGCAAGTTCCAGTACTCGCGGAAGACGGCCGCACCGCGGACCTGGACTTCACCCGGCTCGCCGTCGGATTCGATCGTCTCACCGCGGTCGGTGCGAAGCCGCACCTCGACTCCAGGCAAAGGCTGGCCGACGGTGCCGCTCCGGCGTTCGCCATGCAGCGGGTTCGAGAGGATCATGCCGGTCTCGGTCATGCCGTAGCGTTCCAGCAGGCATTGAGCGGTGAGATCGGCCCACTTGCGATGCAGGCCCGCAGGCAGGGCCGCGGAGCCGGAGACCATGAGCCGCAGGCCCGCGAAACCTTTCAGAGCCGCGGCATGCGCTTCCCCTTCGGTTTCGAAAAGTCCGGCGAGCTTCGCGTAGATCGTGGGCACCGCCATGAAGAGCGTGTAGTCCCCCGCTGCCACCCGCGGCAGCACCGCCTCCGCATCGAAGCGCGGAAAAACATCGATCATCGCGCCGGACCACAGCGCGCAGCAGAGCACGTTGACGATGCCGTGGATGTGATGAAGCGGAAGGAAGAGCGGGATGCGGTCTTCCATCGTCCATTCCCATGCTTCGACCAGCATCCCGATCTGCGCTTGAAGATTCGTATGAGTGCTCACGACGCCCTTCGGTTTGCTCGTCGTGCCGCTGGTGTAGAGGATCATCGCCCGCCGCGAGGAGACGATCTCCGGAAGGTCGCATGGCTCGTGCGCGATGGCCTCTTCTGCATGGAGAAGAGGGCGGCCGTGGTTTGCGACGCGCTCGGCAAGAGCCCTCGTCGCCACGATCATCGCGGCATCGGAATCCCCGAGCGCGTGCTCCAATTCCGGTGCCGTGGCATGCGGCGAAAGCGGCACGGCGATCCCGCCTGCGCGCCAGATGCCCCATTGGGTGGCCACATACTCGAAGCCGGCCGGTGCCATGAAGGCGACCCGCGCTTCTTGCAGGTCGCCGTGCCCCTCGAGCAACGCGGCGGCGACCCGTGATGAAGCATCGAGCAGGTCATCATAGGAGCGCGATGTCACCCCGGCACGCAGGGCGATGCGACCCGCGTGGACACGGGCCCGGGCGATGAGTGGCAGTTCCAACATTTCTCTCAAGCAATCGATCGGATCAGGAAAAACATCACGGAGGGCCCCAGCAAGCAGCCCAGCCCGGTATAGAAAGTGGCCGTCATCGCGCCGTAGGGCACCAGCTTCGGATCCGTCGCCGCGAGGCCGCCCGCCACGCCGCTGGTCGTACCCACCAGTCCGCCGAAGATCAGCGCGGTGCGCGGGTTGTCCAAGCCGATGAAGCGCGCGACGAAGGGCGTGCCGACCATCACCAGGATCGCCTTCACCAGACCCGCGGCCACGCTCAGCGCGATGACCTCCGAGCTGGCTCCCAAGGCGGTGCCCGTGACCGGCCCGATGATGAAGGTGGCCGCGCCGGCACCGAGCGTCGTGAGGCTCACCGGATCCCGGTAGCCGAAGGCATAGGCGACGCAGGCGCCCACGAAAAACGAGACGAACAGTCCGGTCAAAAGCGAAAGCACCCCGATCATGCCGGTGCGGCGCAGCTCCCCGAGATGCACGCCCATCGCGGTGGCCACGATGGCGAAATCCCGCAGCATTGCCCCGCCCATCAAGCCCACGCCCGCAAGCGCCGGAATGTCCGCAATGCCTCTCTTGCCGTCCGTGGCAACACCGCCGAAATAGGCCAGCACGAGACCGATGAAGATCGCAATCGCCGATCCGTGCAGCCGCCCCCGCGTCAAGCGGCCGGAAAGGATATAGGAAACCCACACCAGCAGCCCCACCGCCGCGAAGGCGGTAACCAGCGAATACTCGATCAGCAGCGGCTCAATGAAATCGATCATCGCGGCGGAGTGGAATCGTCATCGTGCGAGCGGCCGATGCGGGCGAAAACCGGCACTAGCGCACAGCAAGCGAAGGTGACCAGAACTCCCGCGAGCAACGCCGCCGGTCCGCCGTGGATCGCGGCGCGAACGTTCTGCGAAGCCGCCATCGCCACGATCACCGGAATGTAGATCGAGCTCCAAAACAAGATCCCGTTCTCGCTCGGCTCGGGCAATGCGCCTTCTCTCTTCAAGCGGTCCGTCAGCAGGATCAGCAGCAGCATCGCGATTCCCACACCGCCGATATTCCCGTCCATGCCCAGCATCCAGCCGAGCAGCTTCCCCACCAGCAGACCGACGAGGAGACAGAAGGATAACAAGGCGGTTCCGTAAATGGCCATGCCCTTTTGGGTTTCGGACCGGGTTAAAATGGCGGCGCGGGATATTTTTGTATACAAAATAAAATGGCCGCTGGATGCCCGCGGGTTTCATGCCCTAGGATGGCCCCGCCATGGCGAGCCGCAGTGCCGATGAAATCCGGGAGACGATCGAACAACGAATCGTGGAAGGCGAGTTCGAGGATGGCGAACGCCTCGACGAGGTGAAGCTGGCCACCCGCTTCGGCGTCTCGCGCACCCCGCTGCGGGAAGCGCTGCGGATGCTCGCGGGATCCGGGCTGGTCGAGCTGATCCCGCGGCGCGGGGCCTTCGTCCGGCACCCGGGAATCGTCGAGCTGGTGGAGATGTTCGAGGTGATGGCCGAACTGGAAGCCCTCTGCGGTCGGCTGGCGGCGCGGCGGATCTCATCGGGGGAACTGGTCCAGATCTCCGTGGCCGCCCGGGCCTGCGAGCAGGCGCTGGAAAAGCAGGACCCTGACGCCTACTACCACCGCAACGAGGAATTCCACCAGCTGATCTACAAGGCCGCCGGCAACAGCTTCCTGGGGAGCGAGGCACGGCGCCTTCAGAAGCGCCTGCGCCCCTTCCGCCGGATGCAGCTGCGCGCCCGCGGCCGGATGAGGCAGTCCATGGAAGAGCACGCCACCATCCTGAAAGCGCTGGAAGCCGGCGACGCCGAAACCGCGGCCGACTCCCTGCGCAGCCATGTGACCGTGCAGGGTGAGAAATTCCACGACCTGCTTTCCAGCTATGAAAAGGCCGGGAAGGAAGCGCCGATCTGAGCGGGCTTATTTCAGGGCCTTCTCGATCGCCCCGACCAGCTCCGGGCTGTCCGGTGTGGTCTTCGGCTCGAAGCGCGCGATCGGCTTGCCATCCTTGCCGATCAGGAATTTGCCGAAGTTCCACGCGACGTCGCCGGGGAAGGCGCCTTCCTTGCCGGTGAGGGCGGCGTAGAGCGGATGCTGCTCGGGGCCTTTCACGTGGACCTTCTCCATCAGCGGGAAGCTCACGTCGTAGCTCGTCTTGCAGAATTCCTTGATCTCCTTCCCGGTCCCGGGCTCCTGGTTCCCGAAGTCGTTGCAGGGGAAGCCGAGGACGACGAAATCCTTCCTACGATATTTGTCGTAGATTTCCTCAAGCGCCTTGTACTGCGGGGTCAGGCCGCACTTCGAGGCGGTATTCACGACGAGCACCACCTTGCCCTTGTAGTCGGCCAGGCTGGTTTCCTTGCCGGTGATCGTCTTGAACGGGATCGTGACAAGGTCCGCGGCGGAAGCGGCGGCGGCGAAGAGGACGAAGGCGAGGAATGTGCGCATGAGGACGGGGATACGGGCGTGGGAGGGAGCGGCTTCCAGCTTATTCCCGCCGCTCATGCGTACACCCGCACCACCCGCGGCGTGATCCCCGTGAGGATCTCCCACGCGATGGTGTCCGCCTTCACCGCCACCTCATCCACCCGGATGTTCGGCCCGAACATTTCCACCTCGTCGCCCTCCGCGACATCGCTATCCGTTACATCCACCATGATCTGGTCCATGGTGACGCGGCCGATCAAGGGAAAGCGCCGGCCGCGGATGAAGGCCTCGGGTCCGTGCCCGGAGACGTGGCGCGGGTAACCGTCCCCATAGCCGATCCCCACCGTGGCCACCCGCGTCGGTTTCGTGGTGACGAAGGTCTTGCCGTAGGAAACGCCGTGGCCCGCCGGAAGGGTCCGCACCAGCGTGACGCGGGACTTCAGGCTCATCACGTTCTTCAGCTCGACCGGATGCCCCTTGAGCGGCGAGACGCCGTAGAGCATCAGGCCCGGGCGGGCGAGATTGCAGGACTCGCGCTCGTAGCCGAGCAGGCCGGCGCTATTCGAAAGGTGCCGCCAGACGAAGCGCCGCGGCCCGCCCAGCGACTCCAGGATCGCCGCATACTTCGCCATCTGGCCGCGGGTGAATTCCTCGTCCTCATCGGCGGAGGAAAGGTGGGAACCGATGCCTTCGATCTCCAGGTTCGGCATCGCCATGAGCTGCTCCATCACCTCCGGCAGGCCCTCCGCCACGAAGCCGCCGCGACCCATGCCGGTGTCCACCGAGAGATGCACCTTGAGACGGGTGCCGCGGGCGCGTGCCAAGTCATCGAAATGGCGGGCTTCCTCCAGCGAGGAAATGCAGGGCGTCCAGTCACGGGCGACGATCTCCGCGCGTTCCTCCGACCAGGTGGCACCGAGCAGGTAGATCCGCGTCGTCACGCCTGCATCCGCAATCCGGCGGGCCTCGCCGACATTCGCGACCCCGAAGAATGCCACCTTCTCCTCCGCGATCACCGTCGCGATCTGCTCCAGCCCGTGGCCGTAGGCACCGGCCTTCACCACCGCCATCACCTCGCAGCCGGCAGCCTGCCGGGCAGCGCGCAGGTTGTGACGCAGGGCGGACAGATCGATCTCCGCCCAAGCACGGGGCGGTGAAACAGGCGGGTTCACGCGGGGAGGAAAGCCAGCCCGGGAGCACCGGGCAAGAGCGGCTTTTTCTCACAGCATGAAGGGCAGCAGAATGAATGCACCCACCGCAGGCGTCAGGGCGAGTTGGAGAAAGGAAAAGATGAAACTCCACTCCACCCACAGGACCCGGCGGCGGATCGGGGGGCTGTCGTGAGTCAGCACTCCGGCTGCAAAGATGCAACAGCCGAACAAGAGCATCAGGAAGCCCCCGAGAAGTCCCCAAGCCAGCCACAACCCCGCCTTCCCCGTCGGGCGCAAGTCAAGGAACCACGACAGACAGACCAGCCCTGCGGCCGCCATGCCGGGAACTGTAAGCGCGAGCGCGATGAGCCACCATTGCGCCGTCGGGATGCGGCCCTGCGCGACTTCCGGCTCCTCGGGTTCCATCGCTTCAAGGGAAAGGCACCCTCGGCTCCGGCTTCATCGCGCGCCGGGCGGCACCGATGCACAGCTCCGCCGCCACCGCCTGCTTTGCCGAGGCACGGCGTTGTTCACACAAGGACACCCACGCCTTCTTCTCCGGTGGGAAAATCTCCGGGTGATGGCGGAAGGCCACGCCCATCCCTAGCAGCGCCGCGAGCCACGAATCGATCCCGATCGCACCCGGCCAGGAGGGAATGAACTGCGCAAGCAATCGCGTCGGCCCGATACCCTGGTAGAGCTCGACCAACTGCTTGCAGGATTCCGGAGCGACCGTGGCCCGCGCCCTTGTCCAGAACGGCGAGTCGGAAGCCGTGTTGAAGCGGTAGTGGATCGCATGGAAATCGCGGCATTCATCCCAAGCTTCGGCTGCCACCTTGTTGTAGTTCGCGCGCGAGGCCTCGCCGACATGGCCATCCGTTTCCGCCAGCAGCCGTACCAGCCAGTTCATCTGGAACAAAAGCATGCCGAGCCGCAGCGAAGCCATCGGTGGCAGGAAGGCCCCGGCATCCCCGATCGCGATCACCGCCCCGTCCCATGGCTTGGCGAGCCGCCCGTTGTTCCAACGGTGAATCCGAGGCACCGCCGAGGAATCGTCCGCCTTTGCGAGCAGCATCGAGCACGCCTCCTCCTCCCCCAGGAAATCGGGATGCCACGCGAAACCGAGGCCGACGGCATCGTCATGCTCCGTCCGCCAGCGCCAGCCGGCATCCCGGGTTTCGAGCGTGGTGAAGGGCCGGATCGGCTCGCTGCCCCGGCGGCGCAGCACGGTCACCGCACGGGTGCAGGGCGCAGCGTCCTCGTAGGAGATCCAATCGTTGTTTCCATCGAGCGTCGAAAGAGGGCGCGCGCTGCCTCCGGCATCCAGGAAAAGGTCCGCCTCCAGCACCGACCCATCGGCCAGAAGCAAGCGATTCGGCGTGCGTTCGACCACCGCCACCCGGCCACTCCGCACGCCGATTCCGAGCGCGTGACAGAGCGCGAGCAGCAGTTCGCCCAGCCGTTCGGAGCGCAGGTTCAAGCCGGTGAGATGCTCGATCGGCTTGAAGGCGTTCGCACCGTCCTTCGGGAAGAGTTTGCCCGCCGCCATCAGCGCCACGGGCAGCAGGCAGGAATCCATCCCGCTCTCCGCGGCGAGGAACCCCGGCTCGGTGCGGAAGCCCTCGATGCCCTGGCTGAAGGACGGGTCGAAGGAGCGGAAGAAGGAACCCTTCGCACCCCACAGGCACTTGTAGCCCAAGGTCCAGACCGGTCGGGCACGAAGGTGGATATCCTGCCCCTGCAAGCCGAGCACGCGGGAGATATGCTGGAGTACGGCGGGTGTCGTACTTTCACCGATCGGATCGGGTGCCGGGGCATCGGGATCGCGCAACAAGATGACGCCGAGCCCGGGAAGCTGGCGCTTGAGGGAAGCGGCGGCGAGCAGGGCATCGGTGCCGGAGCCGACCACAACGACCTGACGAACGGGAGAGGGTTTCATGAAAGGAACGGGAAAGGGTTCAGGTCCACTGCCAGGAGGGACGCCGGATCGCATCGAGCGCCTGCCGAACGGTCACACCCGCCTTCGCTTGCGCGCCCAGCCTGGCGCGATGTTTCCGGAAGGCCTCGAACTCCTCGTCGCTCGGAAGGTAGGCCGATTCGTGCGGCACCTGCATCCCGACGAGCATGGCGAGAAAGCCTTCCACGCCATAGATATTCGGCCGCGCTGGAAGGGCCTGCACCAGCAGCATCGGATTCGGCCCGACCTCGCGGTAGAGATCGTAAAGTTCCTGATAGTTGCCGAGGCTCGTGCAGGCCCGGCAGTGCATCCAGAAGGGCGTGTTGCGCCGCGTGTTGAACTTGTAGTGGAAGGCGAGGAAATCGCGGATCTCGTCCCACGCGATGCCGACCACGCGGTTGAAGGCGGCGGTCATGGCTTCATCCAAGTGGTAGCCGGTCTGCCGCAGCGACTCCGCGAGCCAGTTCGACTCGTAGATCACCTGAGCCAGCGCGGTGGCTTCCAGGGGCTCGACGAAGCCCGAGGCATTCCCCACCGCCACCACATTTCCCACCCAGCCGCGCTCATAGCGGCCGCTGCGGAATTTCACGATGCGGGGCGTGGTGGAGATCTTCGGATTCTTTGCGAGCAGTTCGGCCTGCGCGTCTTCATCGGAAACGAAAGCGCTGCCATAGACGTAGCCGCGATTGATGAAGGTCT
>CAMLOZ010000005.1 GCA_946481625.1 uncultured Haloferula sp.
TCCGCGATCAAGAAGGACGGCGTGCCGCTCTACAAGCTGGCGCGCAAGGGCCAGGAGGTGGAACGCCAGCCGCGGCCGGTCACGGTCATGAAGTACGAGGTTTCCCGTATCGAGTTGCCGGAAGTGGACTTCACGGTGAATTGCTCGAAGGGTTTCTACGTCCGCACCTACGCCCACGACATCGGCGAAAAACTCGGCTGCGGTGCCCACCTCAGCGCCTTGCGCCGCACCCGCTCCGGGCGCTTCACGCTGGAGCGCGCGGTGACCGTGGACCAACTCAAGACCATGCCGCGCGAGGAACTCTGGCGCACGCTCGTCAGCCTGGCCGAGATTTCCCTCATGCGCGGGGCCTAGTAGCGCGACTTTCCAAAGTTGCGATGGGTGCGCGCCGCGGAACGAAACGCACGCCGCTACTTTCCAGCTCTTCCCGGCAGGCCTCGAACTCGGATGACCGGTTGTCGTTGCGAGGACGCAAGCAACACGACTTTGGAATGTCGTGCTACTTGGCCTCGTCCCACTTGCGGTTCGGCAGGAAGGGCCTGGACCTCTCCGTGATGCGGCCGTCGGTCGTGCCATCGGATGCATCGACGGCTGCGGCCCGCAACGCGATCTCCTCGCGCTTGAGGCCGCCCTTCTCTTCGAGAAGCTGGATCAGGGCTTCGATCACCAGCCCGGCCTGACCGAGATCACGCTGAAGCTCTTCGACCTGCTGCTCCAGGCTCCGGTCTCGCGCCGCATCCCACCGCCGCTCGCGTTCTTCCCGGAAGCGTTGTTGGGAGGCGTGCATCGATTCCAGCCGTTGCGTCTCGGCGATGCTGCGGAGGTGGCTGGCCTGCGCCACCTGCGGGAAGAAGAAGTCGAAGAAGCTCATGGTGCCGCGATTATGAGGAAAACATCCCGTGCGGCCATTACAAGGTAGCCCCTCGCTTCCATGGCGGGCTCATCGGGCCCCCGGCTTCAAATGCGGTCCGATCCGGTCGATGCGGTTGGTCCAGATGCCGCCTTTATAGTTTCCCGGAAGGCGGGAGAGATCTTCAATGCTATCGAAGCCGCGGGACTCCTTTCCTTCTCCCGCCACCAGCACCACGCGGGAACCGGCCTCCTCCATCCGCGCGAGAAAACGATTCGGCCAACCCCAAAGGAATGGCGCGTAATTCTCCGGAACGTGAATCAGGGTATTGCGACAGGAGGAGGGCACGCGCCCGCTCCAGCCGGTCGCAAGGTAATCCACAAGAGCCTGCTTCAAGCTGGATCGTGACATCACGCGGAGATCCGGCAGTCGTTCCTTGAGGGCCGTCATCGGAAGGTCCGAACCATAAGCGGAGAGCAGCGCGCGGCGCGACGGGGGAAGCTTCGCGAGCACCGCCGCAAGCTTCCTGCCCTCCCCGGGGTCGTCGCTCTTGATGTTGATGAGGAACTGCCGGTCCGGAAATGTCTCCAGCACCTCATCAAGCGAGGGCATCAAGCCGATGCCTTTGCCGCGGAAGGGAAACGTCTGCCCGCCATCGGAAGTGTATCCGTAGCCGATATCGAGTTTCTTCAGGTCCCCCAGCGTGTGTTCGCGAGTCACGCCCTTGCCGTCGGTCCGGTAGTCCAGTATCCAATCGTGGAAGACCGCGAAGCGACCGTCGGTGGTGGGCTGGACATCGAATTCCACGACGTCGGCACCGTGGCGGAAGGCCGCTTCCATCGACGCGATCGTGTTTTCCAGATAGGGATGCTCCGGCGGATGAATCCGTTTCGAAGTGTCCATGTCGCCGGTGATGCCTTCAAACGAAAAGGTCTGGTGCACGCCGCGATGGGCGAGCAGGAGGGGGCCGCTGGACGGAGGGGTGGCCAGCCAGGACGCATTGTTGAAATAGACGAAAACGGCCAAGCCGCCGGGAATCCACAGCGTGCGCTTCGCGAAACGTCTCCATCGCATGAAGTCACTCTCCTCCGCGCCCGGCGGTCGATCAATCCGGACTACACCTTGTAGCCCACCTCGTCGTTGAGGTAGAGCTTCAGCGCATCGAGACCTTCCTCCAGTTCGGCGGAGATCGGGATGATCTTCACCTTCGGGAAGCGCTGTTCGAGGGCCTTCAGGTTGTCCTCGGCACCATCGATGTCCATCTTGTTCGCCACGATCATCCACGGGAAGCGGGCGAGCTCCTCGTCGTACTCGCTGATCTCCTTGCGCAGGATCTGGATGTCGGAAATCGGATCGCGGCCTTCGCTGCCGGCGATGTCCACCACGAAGAGCAGCACCCGGCAGCGGGTGATGTGGCGCAGGAATTCGTGGCCCAGGCCGCGGTTCTCGTGGGCACCCTCGATCAGTCCGGGAATGTCCGCGACGGTGCAGCGCCGGAAACCGCCGAACTCGACGACGCCGACGCTCGGCTGGAGCGTGGTGAAGGGATACGCGGCCACCTTCGGGTGGGCGTGGGAAAGCTTGCCGAGGAGGGTGGACTTGCCGGCGTTCGGGAAGCCGACGAGCCCGGCATCCGCAATGCGCCGCAGTTCGAGATAAAAGACACCCGATTCACCTTCTTCGCCGGGGGTCGATTCCGTCGGGGTGCGGTGGGTCGGGGTGGCGAAGTTCGAGTTGCCCATGCCGCCCTTGCCGCCCTTGCAGAGCACGAATTCCTGGCCGTATTCGGTCAGGTCGGCGATCGGCTCGAGGTCGATGCCCTCGTCCCCGCGCTCGAATTCCACCGCCTCCTGGACGGTCGCCGCATTGCTCCGGTAGACGACCGTGCCCGGGGGCACCTTGGCGATCACCGTGGCCCCGCCCTTGCCGGTCTTGCGCACCCCCGCGCCGTTGTTGCCTTTCTTGGCGATCAGCTTGGGATCGTAGTGGAACTGGCGCAGGTTGTCGGTGGAGGGGTCCACCTTCAGGATCACGTCGCCGCCCTTGCCCCCGTCGCCCCCATCCGGGCCACCCCGGGGCACGTACTTTTCCCGGCGGAAGGAGACGGCTCCGTTCCCGCCGTCGCCGGCCTTGGCGAAGATGCGGATGTGGTCGATGAACATGGCGGATTGAAGTGCGGGGACGGGTGAATGCGCCAGCTTAGACCCTCGCGTCCAGCCATTTCCCGCGGAAGTGGACCCAGGCGAACACCAGCGCCTGGGTGATCAGATCGAGCGAAAAGACGATCCAGACCACCCGCAGGTCGAACCACGTCTCCTCCTTGAACCACCACAGCGCGCCGATCCGGTAAAAAATCATGCTGCCGAAGGACCAGCGCATCACGATATTCGTCGCCCCCGCGCCGCGCATCGAGGTCTTCAAGATGATACATGTTGCAAAAAACGGCTGGGCCGCCGCGCAGATCAGGACCAGGGGCGAGGCGATCTTCTGCAGCACAGGGCTATCAGGGGCCATAAAAGCGATCAGCGGGTCGCGCTGGAAAATGAAAATGATCCCCATCACCCCCATCAGCGTGGCAGCCACCTTCCAGCACGTCCGCACCGCGCGGGTGGCCATTTCCTTCGACCCCGCCCCGAGATACTGCCCGACCAGCGCGGCACCGGCGGTGGCGATCGCCCAGCCCGGCAGGAAGCTCATCGATTCCACCCGGATCGCCAGGATGTGCGCGCCCAGGTTGCCCTCCCCCGGCAGCGTGGCGATCACGTGGATGCCGTAGGCGTGGATGCCCCACATGAAGGCGATCTCGAGCGATTGCGGAGCGCCGACGCGGATGATGCGAGCCATCGTTTCCCGATGCGGCCGCAGTCCGGCGAGCGTCCACGACAGGACGCCGCTCTGGCGGGCGAGGAGGAGCGAAACGGTCACCAGCCCCGCGATCCAGCCGCAGACGGTGCCCGTGGCGATCCCGCCGACGCCGTGGCCCCCATAAGGTGCGGGTCCGAGCGCGAGCAAGCTGCTGACCGCCATGTTCACGACATTCACCACGCACATGCCGATGAAGGGCGTGCGGGTGTCGCCGGCACCGCGGAGGGCGGCATTGATCGCGAACATCGCCCCGCTGAAGGGCCCGGAAATGGCGAGGATGCGCAGGAAGCGCTCGGCATGCACCGAGGCCTCCGCCGAAAGACCCACGCCGCGGATGAGGGCTGGAATCCCGAAATGAAGAGCCAGCAGCGACAGCGCGCCCGCAACGATGCCCAGCCACACGCCTTGGCCCAGCCCGCGGCGGGCGAGGGCGGAATCCCGCGCGCCGGTGGCCCGGGAAACAAGGGCCATCACGCCGGTGGCGACGGCACCCTGAAGGATGTTGAAGAACCAGCCCACATAGCCGCCGAGGCCCATCGCATCGAGGATGGCGACGCGGTCGCTGCCATCGCCGATGCGGCCGGCGATGATCAGGTCGGTGAAGCCGACGCAGAAGGCCAGCACCTGCTCCAGCAGGGGCCAGAAGGCGAGAATCCAGATCTGGCCGCCGAGCGAGAGATCCGCCAGGCGACCTGCAAGCCTCACTTCCGGAACCGCCCGTTGGCTTGCTTCCGCACTTAATCCGGGTTTTGCCATCGCGCGGGGCGAGCCGTAGCCGCTCGGTCAGGGGAATTCAACAGCGGCGCGGGAAGGGATTTTGTAAGCGCTTCCCGGCAGTGCTTTTTTCCCCTTCGCATCCCGGCTCTGGCGGTGCCAAGGTCTCCCCGGAATGTTTGAAGTCCGCGAGAAACCGGAGATGGTCGAGCGTGCGCTGCTGGTGCGCCTGTATTTCGACCCGCGCGAAGAGGAGGAATCCGAGGCCCTGCTGGAAGAGCTCGGCGAGCTTGTGTCCACACTCGGCATCGGTGTGGTGGAGAAGGTGCTCGTGCGCTGCCGGGAGATGCACAAGAAGTTCCTCTGCGGCACGGGGAAGGCCGCTGAAATTGCGGAACTCGCGAAGGCTCACGAGTGCGATTGCCTCGTCTTCGACAACCAGCTCGCCCCGTCCCAGCAACGCGAATGGGAGCGCGCTGCCGACATGACCGTGTTGGATCGCGAAGAGGTCATTCTCGATATTTTCGCCCGCCGGGCGCAGACGAAGGAAGCCCGTCTACAGGTGGAGTTGGCGCGCATGCAGTACGCGCTTCCGCGCCTGGCACGGATGTGGGGTCACCTCGACCGCGAGGGTGGCTCGGGCGGCGGCATGGGCGGGGGAGCCGCCCGCGGGATGGGTGAGAAGCAGATCGAGGTGGACCGCCGGATGGCCAATGTCCGCATCGACCGCGCCCGCCGCGAACTGGAGGAGGTGCGCAAGCAGCGCGCCACCCAGCGCAAGGAACGCGAGAAGATGGAAACCCCGCACGCGGCGATCGTCGGCTACACCAACGCGGGCAAATCCACCCTGCTCAACAAGCTCAGCGACTCGGACGTGATGGCGAAGGACATGCTCTTCGCGACCCTGGACACCACCACGCGCAAGATCGAGTTGCCCGACGGCCAGCCGCTGTTGATCACGGACACGGTCGGCTTCGTTCGCAACCTGCCGCACCGTTTGGTGGAGGCGTTCAAGGCGACCCTTGAGGAAGCGGTGCTCGCGGATTTCCTGATTCATGTGCTCGATGCCACCTCGCCGGAGATCGAGCGATTCCACGAGACCACGCTCAAGGTGCTCGGGGAACTGGGCGCCGTGGACAAGCGGACGATCACGGTGCTGAACAAGATCGATCTGGTGACCGATCCCGGGCGGCTGGCCGAATTGCGGCACCTTTATCCGGATGCGCTGCACATCTCCGCCTTTACCGGTCTCGGTCTCGATGCCCTGCTTCTGAAATGCTCGGAGGTGATGGCGGACCGGGTGCGGCGGCGGAGATACCGCATCCCCCAGAGTCGCGCGGACCTCATGGGAGTGCTCCATCGCGACGCGAAGGTGCTGTCGACCGACTACGAGGAGAACGACATCCTCGTCACTGCGGTGGTCCCGGCGTCGATCGCGGGGAGGCTGGAAGAGTTCGGGGTGTAAGCGGGCGTCCCTGCCTAAATGTAGAACATCGGGGCTTCCGACTTTTCGGAAAGCTGCACCAAGGTCACCCGCTCCAGATTCTGTTTCAGCTCGGCGGCGACTTTTTCCCATGCGGCGCGGACGGAAATCCCGCTGTCGCCTTCGGTCCGGGTCGAAAAGGAGAGCAAGGTCGGCTCCACCGCCTCGACGATTTCCCGCAGGTTGATGGCGTCCGGCTTGCGCGCCAGCATGTAGCCGCCGCTCTTCCCGCGGCGGCTTTCCACCAATCCCGCGCGACGCAAGTCGTTGAGGATCTGGACGAGGAAGTTCGCGGACACGGCTTCGCGTTGCGCAAGCTCCTCCAGGCGTGTAATCGTTCGCCCGTCGAACCGCTTGGCCAACTGGGCCATCGCCCGGCAAGCGTAGTCGAGCTTTTGGGAAATTCGCATGGAGGCAAAGCAGCATACCCGGGATGAGGGAGGAAGCGCGAAGGTGGTTCGCCTCTGTCAGTCGACGGAAAATGACGTCCAGAGCATCTGGCAATGGATTGTGGACGACGCCGCCGATGTCGTGAAAAGGGAGCCGAACCTGCGCTCCCTGCTTGATGACGTGGTTTTCCGCCAGCCCTGCCTCGGGGCGTCCCTCGGGGTGCGTCTTGCCCGGAAGCTCGCGCGGGAGGACATGACCCGCGAGGAGCTCGGGCCGTTGCTGGGGGGCATTCTCCGTGGCGATGACGACCTCGTGGCTGCGGCGGCGCGGGACTTGCGCGCCATCGTGGACCGGGATCCGGCCTGCGATTCGCCGCTGCACCCGCTGCTCTTCTTCAAGGGCTTCATGGCGATCTCCACCTACCGCGTTTCCCACCATCTCTGGACGAGCGGGCGGAAGGAACTCGCGCTCTATTTCCAGAGCCTCGCCAGCGAGGTCTTCGCCGTGGACATCCACCCCGCAGCGCGGATCGGTTGCGGCATCCTGCTCGACCACGCAACCAGCTTCGTGGTGGGAGAGACCGCGATCATCGAGGACAACGTCTCGATCCTGCACGAGGTCACGCTCGGCGGCACCGGCAAGCAGACCGGCGACCGCCACCCGATCGTGCGCTCCGGCGTGCTGTTGGGAGCGGGGGCGAAGATCCTCGGCCGCGTCGAAATCGGCGAAGGCGCGAAGGTCGGTGCCGGCAGCGTGGTGCTGACCGATGTCGATCCCCACACCACTGTCGCCGGCGTGCCCGCGGTCGTCGTCGGGGTCAGCCGCGAGGATGCGCCAGCGCTGGAAATGGACCAACGGCTCGGATGCCGGGGGCAGGGGGATACGGTCGTATTGAACTACAGCATTTGAACTGTCGGCTCAATCCCCACCGCTCAGCACTTCCAGCGCCCGCAGGCACGCCGCGGTCCGGGTCTCCACGCCGAGCTTCTCGAAGAGGTCGAGCACGTGCTTCTTCACCGTGGCCTCACTGATACCGAGAATGGTGGCGATGTCTCCGTTCGTCTTGCCTTGCGCCAGCCATAGCAAGGTCTCAGCCACGCGAGGGGTGAGGCCGAGTTCCTTTTCCAAGGGAGCCGGCGAGCTGAAGTCCGGCTTGAAATCCGGCACGGCGGCCTGTCGCGCGCGCTCGATGCGGGTGCGGATGGCGGATAGCAGATCGGACTTGGCGACGGGTTTGGTGAGGTAGTCGTCGGCACCGAGATTCATGCCCGCGCGCACGTCCGGCTTTTCGCCGCGGGCGGTCAGGAAGATGAAGGGCGTTGCCTCGGTCGAGGCCTTGGCCCGCAGTTCGCGGAGCACGCCGTAGCCGTCGAGCTCGGGCATCATCACGTCGCAGAGAATGAGGTCCGGCGCTTCCTTTTGCGCCATCTCCAAACCCTCGCGGCCGTTCTCCGCGGTGACGGGATTGTATTTTTCCAAGCGCAGGATGGTCGCGAGATTGCGCCGCATCTCCGGCTCGTCTTCGATGATCAGGATGGTCTTCATGGCGTCGGAAGATCGCGGGTGAGGGGTATGGTGACGGTGACGGTGGTGCCGCGGCCGGGTGCGCTGTCGAGTTCGACCGTGCCGCCGTGGAGCTCCGCGCTCTGCTTCACGATGACCAGGCCCAGACCGGTGCCAGGACGCTGGCCGACGTTCGAGCCGCGCTGGAACGCATCGAAGAGCTGCGGTTGTTCATCGACCGGAATGCCGATGCCGCGGTCACGGATGACGAAACGGACCGAGTCCGGGATGCCGGTCGCACGGAAGATCACGGTTTCCCCGGCTTCGGAATATTTCACCGCGTTGTTCAGGAGATTGAGCAGGATGTGGCGCAGCAGCCGTTCGTCCGCCTGTGCGTCCGCGGGCAGGCCGGCGGTGGAGAATTCGATCGGGCAGCGTGCGGCGGAGACCGAGTTCACCTCGTCCACCAGGCGTCGGCACAGTGCGGCGAGATCCAGCGGGCCGGGGATGAACTGCATCCGGCCGGCATCGAGGCGGCCCAAGAGCAGCACGTCTTCCATCAGCCCGGCCATCCGGCGCGAGTTCTTGATGATCGATTGCAACTGCTCGCGGCGTTCCTGGGGGTCGAGCCGGTCGAGGTAGTCGTCGAGGATCTCTGCCGAGGACTGGATGATGCCGAGCGGCGTCCGGAATTCGTGCGAGACAGTCGAGACGAAGTTGCTCTTGAGCTGGTTCAGCTCGCGCTCGCGTTCCAGCGCCCGCTTCAATTCCATCTCGGCGCGCCGCCGCTCCGAGATGTCGCTCACTACCGCCTGCATGCGGTCTTTTCCCATGTCCGGGATGCGGGTGAGCGTGACCTCCATCAATACCTCGTGACCCTGCGCGTGGAGTTGGCTCCACTCGAAGGTTGCCGTGCCCCTCTCCATGCACTCCTGGATGTGGCGCTTCGCCGCCGACTCGGAGGACTCGCCGTCCGGCTGGAACTCCGGCGAGAAATCCGCCGGGTGTAGTCCTACGATCTCTTCCGGCGAACGCCCGAAGATCCGCGCGGCCGCGGGATTCACCTCCGAGAAATACTCATCCTCGTGTAGCATGACCCCTTGGCTCGAGGTCTCGAAGAGCGTGCGAAACTTGCGCTCGGATTCGCGCAGCGCGTTCTCAGCGCGCGTGCGCTCCGTCGTATCCACCGCGATTCCCCAGAGCTGTTCCTCGCCGTCCGAACTGCGGAAGAGCATTCCGCTTAACACGATCGGCACAAGGTGGCCGTCGCGATGGATGTATTCTTTCTCGAAGGGGCCGAAGGTGCCCTTCTCCTTCACCGTCCGCAGGACTTCCATCTCCTGCTCTTCATACTTTCTCGGGGTGACGTCCCAGTAGGTCAGCGTGAGGATCTCCTCGACGCTGCGGCCGATCATTTGTGCAAAGGATTCGTTCACCTGCAGGAAGTCGCCTTGCCAGCTCACGCGGGCCATGCCGAGCGGCGAGAATTCGAAGAGCGCCTTGAACTTCTCTTCGGAGTCGAGCAGCGCCCGTTCCGCCGCCTTCCGGTGGGTGATATCCTCCGCGATGCCCCAGATCTGAACCTCGCCCGTCGAGGAGACGACGCGCATGCCGTTCAGCATCACCGGGACCTTCGAGCCGTCCTTGCGGATGTATTCCTTTTCGAAGGGGCCGAAACGCCCCGTCTCCTTCAGCTTGTCGATGAAGGTCTGCTGCCCGGCGAAATGATTCACGGGGGTAATGTCCCAGTAGGTGAGAGCCTGCAGTTCATCCTGGGTGTAGCCGAGCATGTCGGCGAAGGCGGAGTTGACCTGCTGGAATTTGCCTTCCTCGTTCACCAGGCCGATGCCCAGCGGGGAGAATTCGAAGAGACGCTTGAACCGTTCCTCGGAGGCGCGCAACTCGGCGGTCGCTTCGGCGATACGTTCTTCGAGCGATTGGTTGAGCTGGCGGAATTTGGCTTCCGCCTCAGCACGGCCGGTATCGTCGCGGTGGACGCAGACGACCTCGATCACCCCGCCCTGTGCGTCCAGCACGGGGAACATCGTGGAGCCGATCCAGCGCCTGCCGCGGGGAACCTGGTCCGGTCGCGTGCGGAGTTCGAAGGGGATCGGAGGGATCGTCGCCACGTGACCTTCGAAGGACCGCTCGACGAGCAGCGAGAAGCCCGCTTCGGCGAGCTGCTGGTCGGTCAAAATGTTGAAGCCCCGCAGGTCCTCCATATCGAGCTGGAAGAGATCCTTGAAGGCCTGGTTCACCTCGCGCGAGGTGCCGTCCGGCGCGAAGATCTGGAGGCTGATCGGGGACTGCTCGAAGACGCGGCGCCAGCGCGTCTCGGAGAGGCGCAGGCGGTTCTCCACCCGCTTGCGCTCGGTGATGTCCCGGGCCGTGGCGAGGACGCGCGTGCCGCCGTCAAACGGCAGGGCGGTCGCGACAATGTCCTGATGGACCACGCTACCATCGGCGGTCCGTGCGTGCCACTCGATGCGGTGGCTGCCCTGCGCGACCGCCTGCTGGAGGGCAGTGCTCAGTAATTGGCGTGAGTCTTCGCCATCCGCCTGCAGCCCGGGCGCGAAGTCGGCGAGGGAACGGCCGGTCATCGGCTCGTGGCCCGCGAGTCCGAGGGCCCGGATCGCGGCGGGATTGCACGCGAGTATCAAGGCATCTTCGGGATCGAGCAAGAACATGGCGTCCGCGCTGTGCTCGAAGACCAACCGCAGCCACTCCGCGCCTGCGACGGGAGGGGTTCCGGAGCCTGCGCTGCTTGCCATGAGCATGTATACCCCGGCGGCCTCCGGTTTGGGAAGCCGGGCTTCCTACACCTTTCGGTCCATTTACAGGATCCTGCGGTGGCGGTTCCGATCCGGCCAGCCGCGTCCCTTCCGTGTCCACCTTTAGTCCCATTTACGGAGTCCGCGGCGGGTGTTTCGATGTCGGACATCTTCCCGCCCCGTCGCATGAAATTTCATCCCCTCCTCTCCTACAGCCTCCTCCTTGGCGGCATTTTCTACATTTCGCTCGCTCCGAGCTTGCGGAAGCATCAGCCCGATGCCGCCGCGATGGCGGAGCGCGGCAAGTATCTCGTGGGCCTCGGCGGCTGTGCCGATTGCCATACGCCCAAGATCATGACCGAGAACGGTCCGGTCGACGACGAGAGCCGTGCCTTCGCCGGGCATCCGGAGGATCTCGAGCTCCCGCCGCCGACCGAGACAGGCGGCCCGTGGGAGTCCTCGACCGCCGGGATGACCGCGTGGAGCGGGCCATGGGGCGTGAGCTATGCCTCGAACCTCACCCCGGACCCCGCCACCGGCCTGTGGTCGGAGGACGTCTTCATCTCGGCGATGAGAACCGGCAAACATCGCGGCATCGGTCGCCCGATCCTCCCGCCGATGCCTTGGCAGACCTTGGCCAAGGCAACCGACGAGGATCTGAAAGCGATCTACGCCTACCTTCGTACTTTGCCCCCCGTTTTCAATCAGGTGCCCGACCCCGCTCCTCCCATCGCGGTGCAAACCGCCGGGCGCTGACAGCGAGCGCGCTCCGCGTTTCCTCACGTTCCCTCCAGAGCATGCTCGTTCGCGTCGCGTACCAACTCCTCCTCGTGCCGCTGTAGCGCCTCCTTCGTGTAGATCCGGGCGCGGATGTCTTCAAAAAGACAATACACGCATGGCACCAGCAGCAACGTGTTGAAGAGATTGATCAATCCCCCGAAGGCCAAACTCACCGCCATCGGGATCAGGAATTTCGCCTGCACGCTGGTTTCCGTGATCATCGGCAGCAGGCCGATGAAGCTCGTCACGGAGGTCAGGAAGATCGGGGTGAAGCGCGCCTTGCCGCCTCGTAGCACCGCCTCCCTCACCGTGTGGCCCTCTCTCCGGTAGCGGTTCATGAATTCCACCAGCACCAGGCTTTCGTTGATCACCACGCCTGCGAGCGCGATCACCCCGATGATGCTCATGACGCTGAAGTTCATCCGGAACAGGATGTGCCCGATGATCGCGCCGATCATGCCGAAGGGGATGACGCTCATCACGATCAGCGGCTGGGCATAGCTGCGCAGCGGGAGAGCCAGCACCATGAAGATGCCGAAGAGCGCGAGCACGAATCCCTTCGACAGATCCGAGACGCTCTCGCGCTGGTCCTTTTGCTCGCCTTGGAAGCTCCACATCACGCCGGGGAACTTCGCGTGCATCTGCGGGAACACGGTCTTGCGCATCCACTCCACCGTCTCGTTCGCGTTCGCGTTCGGGTTGGTGCGGTCGATGTCCGCGGTCACGTTGATCGAGCGGAAGCGGTTCGCGCGCCGGATCACCGCGTAGCCCCGGCCTTCCTCCGCGTCGGCCACCTCCGCGAAGGGGATTTCCTCGCCTTCCGGAGTGCGGATCCGCATGTCGGAGAGGTTCTGTAAACTACGACGTTCCTCGTAGGGATAGCGGACATAGACGCGCACCTCGTCGCGCCCGCGCTGGAGACGTTGCACCTCCTCGCCGTAGAAGGCCTGCCGCACCTGCCGCGCGATCGTCTCCAGCCGCAAGCCGAGCGCCTCGCCCGCCTCAGTCACGCCGAGTTTCACTTCGCGCTTGCCGTCGAGGTTGCTGTCGCCGATGTCGATGATGCCGTTCTGCGTCGCGAGCTGCTCCTTCACGAACTCGGCAGCGGCATCGAGCTCGTCCATGTCGGGGCCGGTAAGTTCCAGATCCACCGCATTGCCGCCCGCGGCTGTTTGGAGCTGGAAGGAAAGCTCGACCGCGCCCGGGATCGCGCCGACCCGCTTGCGCCAGTCCGCGATGATCGCGTCCGCGAGAAGATCGGGGCGGTTGCGCGAATCGGCACCCTGGAGCTCCACGGTGACTTCGCCGACGTTCACGCCCTTCGAACGCGCGAAGCTGAGGCCCGGCGTGTAAGGTTGCGAGCCGACGCTGGCGAGCGTGTGTTTGATGATCGGGCGCCCCTGTTCGTCCTGGACCTCCTTCTGGATCGCGAGTGCCGCCTCTTCGATCTTGCGGACGGCGGCCTCCGTGGTTTCGACCGGCACGCCGTTCGGCAGGGTCAGCTTGGCGCTGATCACCTCCGCTTCCACCCGCGGCATGAATTCGAATTTCACCAGCCGCCCGCTGGCCAGCAGCCCCAGCGTGATGAACAGGATCGCGGCGAAGGTCGCGACCGTGGCATGGCGCCACTCGACGAGACGTCTCAGCAGCGGTCCGTAAATGCTTCGAACGAAAATATCCAAGGTCCCCGCAATCTTCCGTTGTATGCGCAGGAATCGGTTCGGGTGATTCGGGTTCACCGGCTTCAGATGCGAGAGGTGAGCCGGCAGGATCAGGTTGGTCTCGATTAGCGACACCACGAGCACCGGAATCACGATCCAAGGAATCTGCCGCCAGATGTTCCCGCTCACTCCCTGCACGCCGAACATCGGCATGAAGGCGATCATCGTCGTGAACACGCCGAAGGCCGCCACGCTCATCACCTCCCAAGTGCCGCGGGGTGCGGCAAGGTGCGCCGGTTCACCTTGCTCGATGCGCTCGTTCACGCGCTCGCCCACCACGATCGCATCGTCCGTCACGATGCCCAGGACCAGGATGAAAGCGAACAGCGAGATCATGTTGATCGAGATGTCCGCATGCGGCAGTGCGAGCAGCGCTCCCGCGAAGGCGATCGGAATCCCCAGCGCCACATGGAAGGCCAGCGCCGGACGCAGGAACAGGGCGAGCGCGATGTAAACCAGCAGGAAGCCTTGGAAGCCGTCGTTCAGCAGGAGATGGATGCGGCCCTCCAGCAGTACCGCCTCGTCATTCCAGATCTCGAGATCGACGCCGCGCGGGACGTGGGTGGCTTTCTCCGAAACGAAATCGCGGACCAACTCGGCGACGCGCAAGGTATCCTCGTCACCGGTGCGGAAGATATTCAGGAGGATCGCCGGGTGTCCGTCGTAGCGCGAATAGAGGTCCTCTTCCTTGAAGCCGTCCACCACCTTCGCGATGTCGGAGAGCTTCACCACCGTCCCGTCCGGCCGGGTCACCACCGTGATCTTCTCGATATCCTCCGCTTCATAGCGCCGGTTCTGGGCGCGGATCAGGATCTCGCCGGCCTTGGTCCGCACGGAGCCGCCGGGCAGGTCGATCGAGGTCGAGCGCACGGCATCCGCCACCTGTTCGAAGGTGAGCCCGTATTCCCGCAGGGTGTTCTCGGAAACCTCGATCGAGATCTCGTGGTCGCGCACGCCCGCCAGCTCGATCTGCGTGATCTTCGCCTCGCCCAGCACTGCGTTCTTTGCGCCCTGCCACGCCTTGTCCAAGGCATTGCCGGGTGCCTTTCCACCGTAGGAAAGCAAGTCGTCCCGAACGTCCTCGGCTATCGCGCGCAGCGTGCGCTCGTCGGTATCCGCGGTGACCGCCAGACTCATCACCTGGTGCTTGAGCAGCACGTCCGCGATGATCGGTTTCTCGACGCTTTCGGCGAAGTTTTGAATCGCATCGACGCGGCTCTTGACGTCGTTGAGCACTTTGCGCGTGTCCTTGCCGGCGGCCACCTCCACCACCACCACGCCCACGCCTTCGGCACTTGTGGAAGTCAGGCGCTCGATCCCGTCGAGGTCCTGGATCGCTTCCTCGACCGGAAGGCAAACGCCCTTCTCGACTTCCTCCGGTGTCGCGTTGGGGTACGGCGTGTTAACCGTGATGAAGTTCGCGGAGATCTCCGGGAAGATCTCCTTCTTCAAGCGGATCCAGGTGACGACCCCGCCCGCGAAGAGCGCGATCATCAGGAAGTTGGCCGCGACCTTGTTGCGGGCCCAGAATTCGATCAGGCCTTTCATCTACTTCGCGGCGGTTTCGACTTCCTTGCCGTCGTGCGAGACGACTTTCACTTCCATGCCCTCGATCACGGCGGTCAGGGCGGTGACACAGAGGCGTTCGCCATCCTTGAGGCCTTCGGACACCAGCACGTCGTCCTGTTCGGTGCGGGCGATCTTCACCTCGCGCGTGGTCACGGTATGACCGTCGCCGACCACCATCACGCGATTGCTTTTCACGAAGGCGCGGCGCGGCACCCGCACCACCTTCTCGATCACGATGCCTTCGATGCCAGTGTGGACGAATTGCCCCGGCAGCGGCGCGTCGGGCTGGCTTCCATCGATGCGGGCGACGACCATGATCGAGCGGTTGGCGCGTTGGATCTCGCCCTCGGTTCGGTCCACCACGGCCTTCCAGGTGCGGCCGCGCCCGCCGGATTCCCTGAGGACGATTTCCTGTCCGCGCAGGTCGAAAAAATCCGCATCTTGCCGCGGCACCGGCAGGCGCACTTCCAGGATTTTGGTCGCGTAGAATTCCGCAAGCGGTCCCGCTTTCGCCACATGCGTGCCGAGATCGACGAGCTTTTCGCGGATGCGGCCGTCGTAAGGCGCGCGCAGCCTGGTCCGCTCGAGATCCCGCATCGCGCGGTTCACGGCGGCCTGCATCGCCTCCACCTTCGCCCGCGCCGCGGCGAGTTGGGGGAGGCGGCGCACCAGGTCGTTCGGCGTTTGATCGGGACGCGCGATTCGCTCCCAATCCCGCTCAGCCTGTTCGGCCCGCATCTCTTCCTGAGCGACCTGCAGCTTGGCATCCGCCAGCGAGGCTTCCGCTTGGGCCAGGGCGGCCTTGTAGTCGGAGGGATCAATTTCTAACAGAATGTCGCCTTCCTTGAAGTTGCCGCCCACCTTGTAGTCCGGTGAAACGGCGATCACGGTGCCTTCCACCTCGGCGGCGGCACGGGTTACGGTGGCAGGCTCCACGGTGCCCTGCGCGGGAATCATCACTTTCAGATCGGCCTCCTTCGCGGTGATCGTTTCCACTTCCGGCACCGGCTTCGGCGGCACGGTGGAAACCGGAGTCTTCTTCAGGGCGAAGAGGCCGGCGGCGATGCCGAAACCGGCGATCAAGATCAGCACGGCGAGCGCGATCCGGACGATTCGTTTCATGTTGGAGAAGGGATCAGGGGCCGCGCAGGACGACATCTCCGCCCAGCGCGAGGTGAAGGTTGACACGATTGTCGAGCAGCAGGCGCCGCACGCTGACGAGCGCCGCGGCGGCCTCGATCTGGCGGTTCTGCGAGGCAAGATAGGTGAGCACGCCGCCGGTGCCGTTGCGGAATTCCTCGTTGGAGCGTAGTGCCGCGTCGTCAGCGAATTCCACCGTTCGTTGCAGTTCCTGCTCCTGGCGGCGCAGGTAGGTCTCCGCCACCAACGCCTGCTCGACCTCGCCGAAGGCATCGAGCGTGACGCGCTGTAGGTTCGCGACCGCCTCGCGCTCCGCCGCATCCGCCTGTTCGATACCGGCGCGCAGTCGTCCGCCCTGGAAGATCGGTTGGGTCAGGCTACCGCCCAGCGACCACACGCCGTTCGAGCTGCTAAGGATCTTTTCGAGCTGGTCGGTCGTTGTGCCCAAGCTGCCGGTCAGGCTGATGCTCGGGTAGAGCGCCTTGACCGACTCGTCCTTGCGTCGTCCGGCCGCAGCGAGCCGGCGCTCCGCCTCCAAGAGGTCGGGGCGCCGCAAAAGAAGTTCGGAAGGAAGCCCGGCGGGAGGAGGGGAGGGGAGTTTCGGCAAGCGCGCCGCTCCGGCGACATCGCCCGAGGGATAGCGGCCTAACAGGAGCTCAAGTTGCCGTAGCGCCCGCTCGCGTTCGCCGCGGCGCCGTTCCAGATCGGAGCGCGTCGTCGCCAGCTCGGTTTCGCTCAAGCGCACCTGGGCGGCGGAACCGCCGTCTTCCGCGATCGCCCGCTCGAAGCGCTCTCGCACCAGCGTGGATGACTCCTCGCGCGACTTCACCGCCTTCTCGGCCAGCGCGATCTGCTCGTTCGCCTCCGCCACGGCAAGCCATGCCTTCGCCACCTGGGCGGCGAGCGAGGAGCGCAGGGCCCGGTCGGCCTGGGCCTGCGCCTGGGCATCGGCGATCGCGGCTTCCGTGCCGGCTTTCGCCTTGCCCCACAGATCGACCTCCCAGGCGGCCTGCAGCGAGACGCCGAAGCTGTTGCTGGTGGCCCCCCCGCTGACGCCCGGCAGCCCGATGAAATTCTGCTTCTGCCGGCTGGCATTCAGTCCCGCGCCCAAGGTGGGCAAGCGCTCGGCTCCGGCGATCTTTGCTACCGCGGCGGCTTGTTCGACGCGTGCGGCTGAAGCGCGCAGGCTGGGATTCGAGCGCTGCGCTTCATCGACCAGCCGCTCCAAGGACGAGCCGCCGATCTTCCCGACCCAATGGTGATCGACTCCCGTGCGGGCTTGCTTGGTGGCCGACCAGCTTCCTGGAACATTCCCCGCTTCGCCGCTCCGCGAGGCGGGCGACTGAAGGGCGCAGGCACCGAGCAGTGCCGCCATCGCGATGGCGCTTGCGCGAGGGGCACTCATGCAGGCTTGTTAGAAGGGGAACTCCACTTGGGGCCCCTGCGGTTTCGATTCATCGCCGCCCCCCTCGGAGGCACCCTGCCGCATGCCTGCGGCAGCAAAGCGGATGAACCTGGAGAGGATCTGCTCGGTGGACGGATTCCCGGCTTCCCCGCCGGACATCCGCTGGACCTTGTCGGAGTGAGCCATGGTATGGATCATCGCGCCAGACATCAGGTGCATGCGCCACCAGATCTCGTCCGGGGGCAGGCCGGGGAGGGCCTTCGAAAAGGCCTTGTGGAAGCGCGTGGCCATGGTGATGAAGAGGGTCTCGACCACCGGCGGCAACTCGCAGCCCTGCTGGCCGAACATCCGGCCCATGAGTTTGAAGAATAGCTTCTCGGACAGCTCCGAGCGGCGCACTTGGGTGGTGAAGGGGCGGATGAACGCCTCCAGGATCTCCTCGATGGCGAGGGGCTTGCCGGCGGCCCGGCGTTCGAGGGCTTCCAAGCGGGCGATCCGCTCTTCCGTCACCGGATTGATATAGCGTGCCATGACCACGGCGACCAGACCCTCCCGGCTGCCGAAATGGTAGTTTACCGCCGCGACATTCGCACCGGCTTTGTTCGTGATGTCCCGGACGGACACCCGGTCGAATCCTTCATCCGCGAACAGCATTTCAGCCGCTTCGATCAGCCGCTGCTTGGTCGCCACCTTCGAGTCTCCAGCTACCGCGCTCATGGGAGAAACCTTGATTCAAGCATCCCACCTGTCAAACGAACGATTTAACCGGTGGTTAGACGGTTCATCCAGATTGCTGGAAATGAGAGAATTGCGAGCTTGTGAAAATTTTCACAAGCCCGATTTGTATTATTCAAACAATCTGCAATGGTATGTTGCATGGCTAGCCGGGTTCTTATCATCGGTGGAGGATTTGCAGGTTTGGAATGCGCGCGGACCCTCGCCGGGGATTCCCGCTTCGAGGTGACCCTCGTGGATCGCACCAACCATCACCTCTTCCAGCCGCTCCTCTATCAGGTCGCCACCGCCTCTCTCGCCGCGCCGGATATCGCCCGCTCGATCCGCCAGATCCTCGAGCACGCCTCGAACGTAACGGTGCTGATGGACGAAATCGTGGCCATCGATACGGCAGGCAAGCATGCCACGGGCAGCTCGGGCACACGCTATGACTTCGACTACATGCTGTTGGCCGCCGGTGCGCGCACCTCGTTCTTCGGCAAGTCGGAGTGGGCGCAATACACCCTTTCGCTGAAGTCGCTGGCCGATGCCCAGGGCGTTCGCCGCACCGTCCTCTCGAATCTCGAACGTGCCGAACTCACCACCGACCAGGCCGAGCGACGCCGCCTGATGACGGTCGCCATTGTCGGGGGCGGTCCCACCGGCGTTGAACTGGCCGGGGCCTTCGCCGATCTGGTCCACCGCTCGCTGCGCACGAACTTCCGCCGCATCGATACCTCGAAGCTGCGCATCATCCTGATCGAAGGCTCGAAGCGGATCCTCGAAGCCTTCGACGAGGACCAGAGCGAATACACCCGCCAGCGCCTCAAGACCCTCGGCGTGGAAGTTTGGACCGGCATGCGCGTGGACGACGTGAAGAGGGGAATGCTCCACTTCACCGACGGCACGACGCTCGAAAGCGAAGCGATCATCTGGGCGGCAGGCGTGGAGGCGCAGCCGCTCACCGCCATGCTCGGCGTGCCGCTGGCCGACCGAGCGGGCCGGGTGACACCGGAGGGCGACCTTTCGCTTCCCGGCTTGCCCTATGTCTTCGTCGCCGGGGATCTCGTGCGGATGAAGGATGCGAACGATGTACCGGTGCCGGGTCTCGCGCCCGCCGCGTCGCAGATGGGCCGCCATGTGGCGAAGGTGCTGAAGGAGGAATTGCGCTTGGAGAAAGGCCGCTTCGCCGGGCAGAAGCTCGATCTCCGCGCCCGGTTCCGCTATCTCGACAAGGGCTTCATGGCGATCATCGGCAAGAACCACGCGGTGGTGAAGGCCGGCAAATTCAAGCTGCAGGGGCTGCTCGCCTGGTTCGCCTGGCTCTTCATTCACATCGCCTTCCTGATCGGCTTCCGCAACCGCCTCTCGGTGCTTCTCGGCTGGGCCTTCGCTTACATCCGGGACAATCCCGAGGCACGCATCATCGTGAATCCTCCCGGGACGAAGCCACAGGTGTGAACAAGTGTCTCCATCGTTTCTTCATCCTCTTATCCTTGCTTCGCCCGCGATCTCCGCTTTCCTCCGGCCATGGACTTGGAAGCCCTGAAGATCGCGCTCGCCGCGTCTCCCGACAACCTCCCGCTGCTCATGATGGTGGGCAAGTTGCACGAGGACCGCTTCGAATTGGCGGACGCGCGCGCCTGCTACGACCGCGTGGTCGTCTTGCAGCCGGATCACGGCGAGGCGCTGGTCGGGATCGCCCGCTTGCTCGATCTGGCCGGAGAGAGTTCGGAGGCCGCCGTGCGTCTGGAATCGCTCTGCGCCCGCCAGCCGAAACTCGCTTCCGCCTGGATGCTGCGCGCGAGGATCGCATTCGATGAAGGGGATGCCATGGCCGCGCGGTCCTATTACGATACCGCCGTGGACCTCGACCGCTCGCAGGCCGACGACGGGTTCCTCCAGTCGATCCTCAAGGCAGGCGGCAGCAAGCGCGTGGCGATGACTTCCTCCGGAACCTTCCACGAGGAGGAAGATGACGGCGATGGCAATCCCTTCGAGGGTATGGATGCGGTGACCGCGCGCGATCTGGATCTGGAATTCCGTGTGCGCGCGGATATCAAATTCGAGGACATCGGCGGGATGGAGAAGGTGAAGGAGGACATCCGGATGAAGATCATCCATCCGCTGAAGAACCCCGATCTCTTCGCGGCTTACGGCAAGAAGCCCGGGGGCGGCGTGCTGCTCTACGGTCCGCCCGGCT
>CAMLOZ010000006.1 GCA_946481625.1 uncultured Haloferula sp.
CCGTGACGAAGGTATGCGTGGCCGTGTCGGCGGGAATGCCCGTGCGATAGACGGCACCGCCACTGACCTGGCAGCCGAATTCCAGGCCGCCGGTGGTACCGTTGCCGCCGGGCACGCCGAAGAAGACACGCTCGGTCCCGAAGTCGTAGGAGCTCGCCCCGCTCCACGTGATGCCCGTACCGCGGGTGCAGGTGAAGCGGTAAAAGATGCGGCCCGCCGCGCGGATGGCACCGCTGCGCTCGTGGTTGTCCTGGCCGTCGTTGGCACCGTTGCCGGCACCTTCTACCGTTCCGTTGTACTCGCGCTTCGCGCCGCTGTTGTTGGTGGCCAGTGAATTGCCCGCGATGGCCGGGGTGCCGAAGGCGTTGTCCCAGTCCGAGGGGAAGGCGGTGACCGCCTTGTCAAAATTATCGTAGTTGAAGCCGGAGCCACCGGAGAGACCGGCGATGTTGCCGTTGGCGTAGGTGAAGTTCTCGATGCCAATGACTTGGGCCGGGAGCGGGGAGGACGCCAGGGCCGTAGCGGCCAGGGCGATAGGTACGGGTTTTTTCATATCGGGTTCTTGCTATCCAATGGGTTGGTTCTGGCCCGGGGGTTGGGAAACCGGGCAGGCGGGATCCCTGCTCCAACGACGTGCGGAGGGAGGGCGTCCGCGCCGGATTGCGTTATCCGGCTCCGGATCCCGCCAAATTTCTTCGGGAAAAATCCTCCGGGAACGGGCAATGCGCGGGGCGGTTCGGTGCTCCGCGCATTGCCCCCTGTCTCCAACGGAACCCAAGACGGTTGGAGACTCCGGTGTGAACTCGGGGCACACCGCCTGGAAATTCACATGGGATGCGACAAAACCCGGCCGATCCCGCCAACAATCTCACGGCAGCGACGAGCATGTTGATTCGGCTTGCTCCCGAAGGGGCGTGGCGGTACGGCCTATACGGGAAGATGGACGGGATCAGCCACTCGGAATCCTTCCGGGACGAGGTCCCCGGTTCGTCCGATGAATTGCTGCCCATCGTGTATGAGGAACTCCGGCGTCTCGCCGCATTCCGCCTGAAACACGAGGCCGGCAACAAGACCCTGCAACCCACCGCGCTTGTCCACGAGGCATGGATCCGCCTGGCTTCCTCCGAGGTGAAGCCGTGGGAAAACCGGGCGCACTTCTTCAATGCGGCCGCCCAAGCGATGCGCCGCATCCTCGTCGATCGCGCGCGGGCCCAATCCCGGCAGAAGCGGACCCGTCCCGAGGAGCTCCCGCTCGGCGAGTCCGCGGGCGAAAGCGACGCCCATGTCCTGATGATCCACGAGTGCCTGACGCGCCTCGAGAAAATCGATCCCTACTCGGCCAAGGTGGTGCTGTTGAAATTCTACGGCGGCTTGAGCAGCGAGGAGATCAGCGGGATCACCGGCCGGAGCGTGCGCTCCGTGGAGCGGCAATGGATGTTCGCGAAGGCGAAGCTTTACCAGATGATCCGCGACGACCAATCGGAATGAGCCGATGACGACGACCTCCACCGACAACGAACGCGAGATCGACAGCGCCATCCTCGAGGTTGCCTTGTCCCTCGAAGATGCCGGGACGCGCGAGGAATTCCTCGACCGGGTCTATGGCGACAACGAAGCGGGCAGGGCCGAGATGCGCCGCCTCATCAAGTGTTCCGGCGAAGCCGCGGGATTCTTCCTCGAGGCGCGCGAGGAACGGCTGACGCTCACCGTCGGCCTGCTGCCGCAGGGTCACCAGGCGCAGGTGCCTCCGCCGGCGCTGGAGGACCTGTTGGGCGTGGCCGATGCGCGGATCGGCCACTACCGGCTGCTCTCGCGGATCGGCGAGGGCGGGGGCGGAGTGGTTTACGAGGCGGAACAGGAGCAGCCGATCCGCCGCCGCGTGGCGATCAAGATCGTCCGCGTGGGGATCGAGAACAAGGAGGCGATCGCGCGCTTCGAGATCGAGCGCCAATCGCTGGCGCTGATGGATCATCCGAACATCGCCAAGGTCTTCGATGCGGGCACGACCGAATCGGGCCGACCGTACATCGTGATGGAACTCGTGGCCGGCGAGCCGCTTACCAAGTACTGCGACCGCAACAAGCTCGGGACCGCGCAGCGCCTCCGCCTTTTCATCCAAGTGTGCCATGCGATCCAGCACGCGCACCAGAAGGGCATCATCCACCGCGACATCAAGCCCTCCAACATCCTCGTCGTCCGCAACGACGAGGCCGAGGTCCCGAAGGTCATCGACTTCGGGATCGCGAAGCCGACCGAGACGAAGCGTTCGGACCGTACGGTGATCACCGCGCACGACCAGTTCTTCGGCACTCCCGCCTACATGAGCCCCGAACAGATCGACATGGCAGGGTTGGATGTCGATACCCGCAGCGACATCTACAGCCTCGGCGTGCTGCTTTACGAATTGCTGACTTCCAGCACGCCCGTGGACGGACAAGAGCTTTCCACCTTCGGCTTGTCGAAGATCCGGCAAACGCTGCTCAACAACGAGATCGTGCGGCCGTCTGAAGTGCTGAAGGCGCTGCCTGCCAAGAAGCTGGAGGACTTGGCGGCGCTGCGGGGAACGGATTCGTCTCATCTCACCGGTTATGTGAGTGGCGATCTCGATTGGATCGTGATCAAGGCCACGGAGAAGAACCGCGTCCGACGCTATCAGACGGCGAACAGCCTGGCGATGGACGTGCAGCGCTTCCTGGAGTTCCAGCCGGTTTCGGCGCGCCCGCGTTCGCGGCTCTACCTCCTGGCGAAGTTCGTGCGGCGGAACCGCATCGCCTTCGCGGTGGGGGTCTTGCTCGCCTCGCTCCTGTTGGGCGGCTTCGTCACGACGGCCACGCTTTACCGCCGCGAGAGGGAGGCGCTCGACGAGCAGCTGCGGCTCAAGAACGAGGCGCAGCAGGCAAGGAACGAGGAAACCCGCCTGCGCCGGAAGGCCGACGCCCGGGCGAACATCTCGCGCGTGGCATTTCTTTTAGACCAGGGCAAGATCGACGAGGCCGATGCCTTGCGGCAGCAGTATCCGCTTTCCTCGATCGAACCGTCGCTGGAAGCGGCGGCGGTGTTCCGTTCGCTGGGGGACTGGAACGCCCGCCACGACCGCCGCGATCAGGCCCTCCAGTGTTTCCGTCTCCTGATCCAGGCGAACCGCCTCGACGACCCGCGGCGGATCTTGAACGGGACCGACTTGATGGCGACCGGCGCGGCGATGCTGCAGGGAGGCGAAAGCGATTACATCGAGTTCCGCAAGGAAGCCTTGGAACGCTACGGCCTCCCGCGGTCCCCCTTGCACGCCGAGCATCTTCTCAAGGCGTGCCTGCTAAGGGCCGCGGATGCCAGGACGATGGAGATCCTCGCAGCCTCGGAGCGGGTGATGGGGGATCCAGCCAAGGCTCCTTTCCCGGCTTGGGCCGGTCTATCGCTCGGACTCTATCATCTCCGCGGCGGACGGCCTGATGATGCCCTGAAGGCCTGTGCCAGCGGCTTGGAGGACAAGCGTATCAAACATTCCTGCCGCGCTTCCATCCTTGCGGTGACCGCGATGGTCGCGGCGTCAAAAGGCGATGAGGAGAAAGCCCGCAAGGACATTGAGGAAGCGGCTGCGATTGTCCACCAATGCGAGGGCGGCGACTTCATCGGCACCCAGCCGGTCGCTCCGGTCTGGTACGACTGGGTGGTTGCGAAGCTCCTGATCGAGGAGGCGCGGGCGGTGGTGGAGGAGCCTTCCGCAGAGTGAATTTTTCGGCAGCGGCTGATGCCTGCGAAGGCCGGACGCCTCTCCGAGGCATCCCAGCCCTGGCTTCTTATCCCAGCGGGCTCGGATACTCCCCGGATTCCACCAGCTTCGCGATGGATGCCACCACGTGCGGCTTGTCGTCGGGATAGGTGACGCCGAACCAGGACGAGGTGGTGTCCAGCACCCGGCAATCCGCCTTCCCGTGGCGGATCAGGTCATCCACCACCGTCGGAATGTAGCACTCGGACTTCTGCTCGCCGCCCTTCTCCTTGAGGAAGGTGGTGAAGAGCTCTTCGATCTGGTCGAAAAAGCTCTTGGTAAAGCCCCAGAAGTTCATCGAGACCGGACAGATGTCGGCGATCTCGCGGCGGCTGCCATCGAGCGCCGTGCCGCGGACGATCCCGTCTTCGTCGCGGGCGATGTCCACGACTTCCTCGACATCGGTCAGCAGCCCTTGGGCATCCGTATCGCAGATTCCGCGGTTCACCGAACCGTGTTCGGAAAGGGTGTTGCGGAGCGGATATCCCACCATCGAGTAGTGGTCCTTGCCCGCCTCGCCTCCGCTACCGGCAAACCAGCGCGCTATCGACTGGTAAGCATCCGCGCCGTAGAAATCATCCGCATTGATCACCGCGAAGGGGCCGTCGGTCACGTGCCGGGCCGAGCGCACCGCATGCGCCGTGCCCCAGGGCTTCGTGCGGCCTTCCGGCACGGTAAATCCGGCCGGCAGGTCGTCCAGCTTCTGGAACGCATAGTCCACCCCGATCTTCCCGGCAAAGCGCGCACCCACCGTGTTCTTGAAGGCGTCCGCGAAATCCTCGCGGATGATGAACACCACCTTGCCGAAGCCCGCGCGGATCGCGTCGAAGACCGAATAATCGAGCACCGTCTCGCCGTTCGGGCCCATCGGGTCCATTTGCTTGAGGCCGCCGTAACGGGAGCCCATGCCTGCGGCGAGAACGAGAAGAGTCGGTTTCATCGGTATCTATCGTGGTCGGAGTGCGGCGGGGTTATGAAGGCCGCCCGCGCGCCGGGCAATGCGGAATGGCGCATGCAGGCTGCGGAAGGGCGAATCCTCAGGCTTCATCCCACCGGATATCCCGCCTCACTCCCACGACGTGGAAATGATCGTCTGGATCCATGACGAATCCCTTCGCGTCGACCTTCACTCCCTCAGCCACGAGCAGTTCGCGCTGCCGCGCCGCCAGTTCCGGGTCCATGGCGCGGCTGATCCGCCCCTCTGCCGCGACCACGCGCTGCCACGGCAAACGCGCTGATTCCTCCTCGGTCAGCCGGGAGAGCACCTGCGCGACGTGCCGCGGATTGCAGTTCATGTGTAGCGCGATCGACCCGTAAGTCGTGAAGCGACCCTCCGGGATCAAAGCAACCAAGCGGATCACTTCAGCTCGGATGCGGGCAAAGGCGACGGATTTGGCCATATCCAGAGACCGGGACAATTCGAAGCGGTGATTCACCGCTTCCGGTTTTTCTTAGCAGCCCGATAGAGGATCTCAACCTCCTGAAGCAACTGCGGCTCCATTTCACCGATCCGCTCCGGGAGATCCATTGCTCCATGCTTCACGGTGAGAACGAAAACCACGTCGTCCTTGATGGCGCAGACCAGAAAATGCTGGCGCACCCTGTAGAACTGAAGGGCGTCCGACACCCCTGATTTTGCCCTGAGCAAGCCGGGGGTTTCCCGGAGACGTTGCAAACCCTGTTCAAGGGCGGCCATGTATTCCGCTGCGACCCGCTTGCCCCACTGCACGCGTGAATGGCTTTCAATCTCCAAGAGATCTTCAATTGCCAAGCGAGAGACAAGGAGCCGGGCCATCAACTACTTCCAGCCTTCGCGTTCCCGCTTTTTCCCTTCAGCCATCAAATCCTTCAGGCTGCCGGTGAATTCGACGGACCTTCCCTCGATGATGTCGCGGTACCCCTCCACAACGGAATCCCGGAATTCCGCAGCCTCCATCCGGCGCTTCTTCTCACGCAGAACGTCGCGGAGGAACTCGCTCGGGGTTGCGTAATCCGTTCCATCCCCGGAGTTGCGGTCAATAAAGGCACGCAGTTCGTCGGTAAGTGACAGGTTGAGACTGCTCGACATCGAAGTGGCGCGAATATGACATTCGTGGCAAAAATCGTCAATATCCGCCATAGCGCGGATATTCACGGCGTGGTCTCACCGCATGAAGGCCTCAGGCATTCCGTTGCCGGCGTCATTCGCGGGTCGGGGGACACCCCAAAATCCGCCCTGAAAACCAATCTCCGCCCCGCAGCACCGGAAAGCGGTTGCCGCCCTTCCCGACCCTTGTTTAGCCTCTTGCCCGTGCCGGAAACCGAGGAAGCCGTCAGGATCGCCGCAGGATCGGATCGCGACTATGTCCGCGACGTTTTCAGGGCGATGCTCCGGGCGCGACTCCTTGAAAACAAGCTGTCCAGCCTCTACAAGGCGGGCAAGATCGTCGGCGGTGTCTACCTCGGGAAGGGGCAGGAAGCCGTCAGCGCCGCGCTGGGCACCGCGCTGATCAAGGGCCGTGACATTTTCGCCCCTTTGATCCGCGACCAAGCGGGCCGCACCGCCTTCGGCGAGCCCTTGATCGATTGCACCCGCACCTACCTGGGCTCCGTGCTGGGACCGATGAGGGGCCGCGACGGCAATATCCACCGGGGACGACCGCTCGACGGGATGCCCGCGATGATCAGCCACCTCGGTGCTGCCGTCTCGGTGGTCGCCGGGATGCTCGTCGCGCGCCGGCTGAAGGGTCAACTCGCCGGGATCGTCGGCGCGACCTGCGTGGGCGACGGGGCGACTTCGACCGGCTCCTTCCACGAAGGGCTGAACATGGCCGCGGTCGAGAATCTGCCGATGGTCGTAATCGTCGGGAACAACCAGTTCGCCTATTCCACTCCCACCGACCGCCAGTTCGCCTGCGCCGACTTGCTCGACCGCGCGAAAGGCTACGGCGTCGGCGGCCACTCGGTCGATGGCACCGACATGCTCGCCTGCACGAAGGTGATCGGGAATGCCGTGCGCCTCGCCCGAGAGGGCGGCGGGCCGCAGATGGTGGTCGCCCGCTTGCTGCGCCTCAGCGGCCACGGTGAGCACGATGACGGCAGCTACGTGCCGCCCGTCCTGAAGGCCGGGCAGCTCGGCCGCGATTGCCTGGAGACCGGCATCGCCCAGATGATCGAGAGCGGCTACGCCGGCGTGGACGAGATCGAGCGCTGGAAGTCCGACTTCGCCGACGAAGTCCAGGCGGCCGTCGCCCAAGCCCAGCAAGAACCCTCGCCCGATCCCTGGCACGAGGAATGGCACGCCTGCGCCACGGAAACGGGAAGACTTTGACGATGAGCGTGACTTATGTGGATGCGATCCGGGATGCGCAGGAAAAGCTGCTGCGTGAAGACCCGCGCGTTTTCCTCTACGGCCAGGACATTTCCCAGTTCGGCGGGGCCTTCAAGGCGACCAAGGGTCTTGCCGAGACTTTCCCCGGCCGGGTGCTGGACTCCCCGATCAGCGAGGACGCCATGATCGGCATGGCCGTGGGTGCCGCCATCGAGGGCATGCGCCCGATCGTGGAAATGCAGTTTGCGGACTTCTCCTCGATCGCCTTCAACCAGATCGTCAACCAGGCCGCCACGCACTACTACCGCACCGGCGTGCCCGTCCCCATCACGGTCCGCCTGCCCTCCGGCGGAACCCCCGGCTCCGGCCCCTTCCACAGCCAGAGCATGGAGGCGCTCTACGCCCACTACCCCGGCCTGATCGTGGTTACCCCGGCGACCGTCTCGGATGCCTACCACATGCTGTTGGATGCGGTGGCGTTGGACGATCCGGTCATCTACTGCGAGCACAAGTTCCTCTACCGCTGGCTCAAGGCCCCGCGCATCAACGGCGACCATCTTCCCATCGGCAAGGCGCGCATCATCCGCCCGGGCAAGCACGCCACCGTGGTCGCCTACAGCGCGATGGTCCACGAGGCCGTGCGCGCCGCGGACCGCCTGAAGGAGGAAGGTAGCTGGGAGATCGAGGTCGTGGACCTGCGCTCGGTGAAGCCGCTCGACATCGATACCGTGCTTGCCAGCGTCGCCCGCACCGGCCGGCTGCTTGCGCTCGGCGAGGCCTTTCCCTGGGGTGGCGTCACCGCGGAGGTGGTTGCGCGGGTCTGTGCCGATGGCTTCCACCTGCTCGATGCCCCGCCGGTCCGCCTGAACTCGCGCGACACGCCGGTTCCCTACCATCCCAAGCTCTGGGCCGCGCACCGCCCCACGCCGGAGTCCATCTGCCTCGAACTCCGCAAGCTCCTCACCTTCTGAGCTACGATTCTTTTAGTAATTAGTGCTTAGGACTTAGAAATTTTCCTTCCATGCCTACCGTCCCCATCCTGATGCCCCAGCTCGGCGAGTCCATCGCCGAGGCGACCGTCGTCCGCATCGGCATCGCCCCCGGCGATACGGTGCAGACCGACCAGGAGATCATCGAGGTGGAGACCAGCAAGGCCACGATGGGCGTCACCACGCTCTGCCGCGGCACGGTGAAGGAGATCTTCGCGAAGGAAGGCGAGACCTACTCGGTGGGTACCACCCTGGGCCTGCTCGACGTGACCGAGGAAGAGATCACGCGCACCGGGGTGGATACGATGGAGGCCTCCGCCGACCGGCGCACCGCGGCTGCCGCCTCGCCGCAGGAGCAGGAAAAGAACCTTCACTTCGCGCTCGATGACGACAGCTACGAGGAGGCACCGCTCGTGGTTCCCAGCGTGAAGGGCCTGCCCGTGCCGACGGGCACGATGGGCGCTCACTACATTTCCCCGCGCATGCGGGCCCGCATGGATGACATGGGCCTGCGCGAAGCGGACATCTCCGCGATCGTCGGCACCGGTTCCGGCGGGCGCGTGACCGTTGAAGACCTGGAGAAATTCCTCGACTACATCGAGACCTGGCCGAGCAGCAATGCCTCGCCGATGCGGATGGCGGTGGCCGATGCGATGCGGCGGAGCTGGACCCGCCCGCTCGCGACCGTCGGCTTGCCGGTGCGTTTGGATCGCGTGCTGGAGCACCGCCGCAATCAGGATCCGAAGCCCGGTCTCACGCTCTACGTGCTACGGGCCTTCGCGCTCGCCCTGGTGGAGGATCCCGCCAGCGCCGGTTTCCTGATCGGGCACAAGGTCGTGCATCCCCGCGCTTTCGACATCGGGGTGGCGGTGCAGGTGGAAGACGGCGTGGTGGTGCCGGTGCTGCGGAAGGTCGATCAGAAGTCGCTCTTCGATCTCACCAACGAGTATGCCCAGATGGTCGAGCGCGGGCGGCGTCGCCGGCTTTCGGAAGACGACCTGCGCGGGGGGATTGCCACGGTGACGAACTTCGGGACTTTCGGTCTTACCTCGGGCACGCCGATCCCGTTGCCGAACGAGACCCTAATCCTCGGCCTCGGTGCCGGAGTGAAGAAGCCGGTGTGGAGCGAGCAGGTGGAGGCCTTCGTCCCGATGACCGAGGCGGAGTTGGTCGTGACCTTCGACCACCGCGTGGTCGATGGTGGCGGGGCGGGAATGCTCTTGAGCCGGGTGGCCAAGCTGCTGCAGGAGCCGGAGAAGCTTTGACCTCCGCCTTCAAGGCAAGGCCACGCCATCGAAGGGGCTGAAGTCCACTTGCTCCAATTTGATCCCGTAGATCCGCGCGATCTCGGGCGCATCGGAGGCATGATAGATTTCCCGGTAGTAGATTTCCTTCACCCCGTTCGCGCACAAGGTCTGCATGCAAGCGGTGCAGGGCATCGTGGTGGTTGCCACCAACTTGGCTTCGCCGCGGCGGAAGAGGCTGCAGAGGTTCACCTCGGCATGGAGCATGAATTTCTGGCGGGCCTCCCGGTCGTCCCAGAACCCCGGCGGTGCGTTGAAGCCCGGTGCCAGGCCGTTGTAGGCGGTGCCGATCACCCGGTTGTCCGCATCCAGTGCCGCCGCCCCGACCTTCCGGTAAGGATCTTCGGAACGCATGCTCGCGACATGCGCGAGCGCCATCGCGTATTCGGGAATCGAAAGCCGGGACACGCGGGAGACTGAACCGGTCATCGCGGGGCGAGTCAATGCAGGTAACTGATTCTAGCGTTCACGAGGAAGTGGCAGCCGGGGGCGCGGAGCCCCCAGGCGCTGACGCCCTACCTCCGGTTCGAAACCCGGAATTCCTTCGGAGTGATGCCCAGGCGCTGGCGGAAGAGATTCACCAGAGCGCTGGCGGTGCGGAAACCGGAGCGCTCGGCGACCTCCTGCAAGGAAAGGTCGGACGAGGAAAGGAGCCGCATCGCGAGATCGAAGTGGGCGCGCCAGATCTCCTCGTGGAGGGTGCGGCCGATCAGCGAATTGAAGCGGCCTTCCAAAGACCGGCGCGAAATGGTCGTCGCGGCAACCACGTCGCGCACCTTGATCGTGCTGTCGGCATGCTGGCGGATGAAGCGCAACGCGGCGACGACATCGGAGTCGTCGAAGGCAAAGACGTCGGTAGAGCGGCGTTCGACCACGTGCGCCGGCGGGATGCGCATGGGTTCCTTGGGAGGCTTCTCGCCTTCCAGGATGCGATCCAGGAGTGCGGCGGCCTCGTAGCCGCGGCGCTCCATGTCCACCTCCACGCTGGAGAGGGTGGGGGAGCAGAGTTCGCAGAGCTGTTGATGATTGCCCGCGCCCACCAAGGCGATCTCTTCGGGGATCTTGAAGTCGGCTTTCCAGCAGGCTTCGAGGACCATCGCGCCGATGCGGTCGAGCGCTGTGAAGACGGCGAGCGGGCGCGGGAGGGCGGCGAGCTTGGCGATCAATTCCTCGTCGGTGTGGTTGGCGGAGAGATTGATCAGGCTGACCTTCCAGCCGGCTTCCTCGACACGGGCCTGATAGCCCGCGCCGCGGTCGGAGGAGTAGCGCGTCCCATCGCGGCGGCGGACGAAGGCGAAATTCGTGAAGCCGCGGTCGAGCAAGTGCTCCGCCGCCATCTTGCCGATCGCGTGGTCGTCGCTGAGCACACTGGTCACCTCCGTCTCGTCGAGCAGGCCGGCGACGTTGATCACGGGGATCTTGCGGCTCGCGGCGGCATCATGGAAGCGCTGGTCCACCACGGTACAGATGATCGCATCGCCCTGCCAGGTCTCCACCAGTTCGGCCAGCTCGCGGCGTTCACGGTCGAAGAAGGCCATCCGCCAGTTCGGCTTCCGCTGCACGTAGCGGCTGATCCCGTCGAGAATCTTGCTGCCATAGCCGCTCAATGGGTCGAGCATGAGGCCGATGTGGCGAAAAGACGTCTTCACGCGCGGAGCATTGCGGGAACTTGCCTATTGTAAATGCGTAATGATGAAATGACTTGCGTCGCCATGAAACGGTTGTTGGGTGGGTTTTTCAGATCAATCATGAAACAAAATTATTCCGAAGCGCAAGAAAGGTTTGCGAGAAGAATGCCGGCCGGCATGGTGTGCGGGACGCCGCGCCCGACCCAACCGGTAGGTGTTCTTCGATTCTTGTCCTGGCTGCCGCTGGCCTTGCTGCCCGCCACAGGCTGGTCCGCGCCTGACAATCTCATGCAGGGCGCGAAGGCTTCAGCGAGCAGTTCGCGGGCGAACCATCCTGCGGAGAAGGTGGTGGACGGGGTGGTGGATGACCCGTCGCGGTGGCTTGCCGCGGAGTCCGACCCGTCTCCGTGGCTGGAGATCGTGTTCCCGCAGGTTACCGATTTCGCGGCGGTGGATGTGTTCTCGGGGTGGAAGGATGGCGATGCATTGGCGGATTTCGATATCGCCTTCGAGACCGGGGGCGAGTGGGTCTCGCCATCGGAGGGGAAGGTGCGGGGAAACCGGAATCCCGCGCTCCGGCTCCGCCTGCCCGGACGATCGGTGACTCGCTTGAAGCTAAGCTTGGCTGCTCCGGGTGCCGGACGCTTGCGCGAGATCGTGGTGTCCGAAGAGCCCTTCCAGCCGCTCGGCAGCGGGCTGAGCGGTGCGATGCTGGGTGTACGGGGCATCGCGCCCGATGAGCACCAGGTCGCTCTCAACCAGGTGGGATTCGAGAGCGGTCGACCGAAGCGCTTCACCGCGCCGCTCTCGCCGGATGGAACCTCATTCAGCGTCCGCAGCACGAAGAGCGCCGGGGCTGAGCTGCACCGTGGCGTCGTCCGCCGCAACATCGGCGATTTCTCGGATTTCCGCGAGAGCGGCGAGTTCGTGATCGAGCTGAGCGGCGGTGATCTGAACCCGGGCAGCAGCGATCCCTTCGTGATCGAGCCGGACCTGTGGCAGGATTACTTCTGGCAGCCGGCGGTGGATTTCCTGATCGACTCCCGCAGCGTGGTGGGAACCCACCCGAGCGCCTACGGCGGCAGCGCGTGGCGGGACGGGACCTACTACGACGCGATTCTTCCGGCCCTGGTGATGTTCCATCGCGCGGACCCGCAGCGGGTGGCCGCGATGCCGCGGCAGATCGACTGGGAAGCCGACAAGAAGCGGGTGCTCGACCCCGCGTTCAAGTTCGATTCGCACAACCCGTGTCCCGAGGGCGTGATGGATGCGGTGCGGAAGTACTACACCGAGATCGAGCCGCCCGCGGCCGATGCGCCGGACGTGGTGAAGCTGATCCACTGGGGCGCGGGCTACTACCTCTGCAATCCGGCGACGAAGGATCCGAGCGGGGATCCCGATCCGCGGCAGATCCACAGCCAGACGGTGGAGCAGGTCGCCTACGTGGTGTGGGCCTGGCCGGAATTGAAGCAGTGGCTGCCGGAATCCTTCTACGAGAAGTGTCGTAGTTTCTGCGAGGCGAACTGGAGCAAGTCGCTCGAGGTGGACAAGTGGTGGGATCCCTCCACCTACCTGGCGGTGGAGCAGATCATCGGGAAGAACCCGACCGGCGGCGTGCTGCATCCTTACAAGGGCCGCCACGCGCCGGGGCATTCGATCGTGCCGAACCTGCTGATGTACGAGGTGGCGGAGCGCGACGGGCGTCCCGATCCGGACCGCTATATGAAAGCTGCCGTGGCGCAGGCCGCCTGGGTGATCGGCAAGATCGATTGGAACGATCCGCGCACCACGAAGGGCCAGCGGATGAGCGAGCACCGTACGATTCCGAACCTGGTGTGGATGCTCCAGCGCTATCCCGACCAAGCACCACCGGGGCTGAAGGAAAAGATCGCCGCCTGGGCGGAAGTCGCGGCGCGGCGGTCGGATAACCTTTGGGACTTCCGCCGCTACGACGAGGACAAGCACTGGACGATTCCGAAGCTGAACGATGTCGGAAACTGGGCCGGTGCGCCGGCGGTCTTTCTCGCCGCCTCGTGGGCGGTGGAAGATCCGGCGGTGAAGGCGCGCATGAAGGAGCTCGCGGTCTCGCACGCCGACTCCCTCTTCGGCCGCAATCCCCGGCTGGCCGCCACCGCGGCGAAGAAGGATGGCTTCACGGGGATCGACCGGACTTGGCCGAACGTGTTCCAGGAGAATACCTGCGCGCGCTTGGAGTTGTGCCGGGGTTCGATCGATTCGGGGCCGGGCACGGAGATGTTCCCGTTCAATCCGAAGGGTGCCTACCGGCATGCGGAGGGCTGGGTGAACTACGGGGCGGCGTGGTGCATGAGCCTGGCCTATTTCGAATTCGACGCGAAGGCCGCGAAAGCTCCCTGACGCATGAAGATCCCTGGACTCCGCTGGTGGATCATCGGGCTGGTATTCCTGGCCGCGGTTCTCAACTACGTCGACCGGCAAACGCTGTCCGCACTGGCACCGACCATTCAGGCGGACTTGCAGATGGACGATCGCGACTACGCGAACGTCGTGAACATGTTCCTCCTCGCCTACACGATCGCTTACGTGCTCTCGGGCAAGCTGGTGGACAAGATGGGGACGCGGGCCGGCACGGCGGTCTTCGTCGTGTGGTGGTCGCTGGCGAACATGGCCACGGCATGGGTGCAAGGCATGCGCTCGCTGGGGACTTGCCGGTTCCTGTTGGGGCTGGGGGAGGCGGGGATCTGGCCCTCGGCGTCGAAGGCGGTGTCCGAATGGTTCCCGGCCCGCCAGCGGGCACTGGCGATCGGCTTCTACACGATGGGCGCGACCCTCGGGGCGACGCTGACACCGCACCTCGTGATTCCCTTGGCGAAATACGACTACGCGGCGGGCTTGCCGTCGGTCGCGGACCTTTTCGGAGATGGCACCGGTTGGCGGGTGGCATTCCTCGTGCCCGGCCTCGCCGGGCTGGTCTGGCTCTTGCCGTGGCTGGTGCTCTACCGGAAACCGCGCGAGAGCGCCTTTGTCACCCCGGCCGAGCTGGCCCTGATCGAGGAGGGGGGAGGAACCGGAGGGGAAGAAGGGAAGCCGTGGAGCTGGGGGCGGGTGCTGACCTTCCGTCCGGTGTGGTTGCTTCTGTTAGGCCGGCTTCTGACCGATCCGGTCTGGTACTTCTACCAGTTCTGGTTCGCGAAATATCTGAGCAGCGAGCGAGGTCTCGACCAGGGCGCGTTGACGATCACCTGGATCGTGTATGCCGCGGCGGGCGTCGGTTCGCTGGCGGGCGGCTGGCTTTCGGGGCTGTTGGTGAAGGGTGGCAGGAAGCCGGCCGCTTCCCGGCTGTGGGTGATGCTCGGCTGTGCCTGCCTCATGCCGGTCTCGCCCTTCATCGCGCAGGTTGCCGGATTGAGCTCGGCGATGACGCTGACGGTGTGCGCGGTCTTCGCCTCCTTGGCCTGGCTGATCAACCTCAGCGCGCTGGTGGTGGACGTGGTCCCGAAGCATTCGCTGGGCACGGTCTTCGGCGTGGTGGCGGCGGGCAGCACGCTGGGCGGCATGGTGATGAACCTGGTGGTGGCCGCGATGGTGTCCGGTCCCTCCACGAAGCCGGCCGGGTTCCTCGATCAGGGCTTCAACACCGTGTTCGGCCCGCTGGTGGGCGCGGTCGAGGGCAAGGGCTACGAGCCGTGGTTCCTGGCGATGGCATTCCTGCATCCGCTCGCGCTCCTGCTGCTGTGGGCGGGCGGAGTCCACCGGCGCACTGCGGTTTCCTGAATTTATCCATGCTGGCAGAAGCTCCAGGTGACAAATGCTCCCTCCGCCTCCACGAAATCGATGCCGGAATGATCGTGATCGGCGGCGGTGTCCGGGTGAGGTGTTTTGCAGAGTGATTGCAAAGCCGGGGAATCCGGCGAGCATGGCGCGGCCGGTCAGGCGCATCCATGAATCGACGCAGCATCTATCCGCTCAGGGGCCTGCCGCAGCAGCGGCAATTGTGGAGCTGGATCTCCTACGATGTCGCGAACCAGTCGTTCACCCTGATCGTGAACACGCTGCTGTTCTCGGTCTTCTTCACGGACGTGGTGGTGCAGTCGAAGGGCAACCAGAACCAGCTTTGGTCCATCACCTTCGGCACCAGCATGCTTCTTGCCGCGCTGGCGTCCCCCATCGCGGGTGCCGCGGCGGACGAGCGGGCGTGGAAGAAGGAGGGGCTGGTGGTCACCGGCTTCATCTGCAGCGTCTTCACCTGCCTACTCGCCTTCATCCAGCCTGGTCAGGTTTGGCTCGCGATGCTCCTCTACATTCCGGCGAATTTCGCCTTCTCGGTGGGCGAGAATTTCCTCGCGAGCTTCCTGCCCAGTCTGGCGCGGCAGGATCAGATCGGCAGGGTCAGCGGCTTTTCCTGGGGCTGCGCCTATGCCGCGGCCCTGTTCCTCCTTTGCCTCACCGCGGCGTCGATCCTTGCTTTCGATTTGAAGGAGCAGCCGCGGCCCTTCTTCGTTTTCGCGGGCCTCTGGTTCCTTGCCTTCATGGTACCGGTGATGCTCTGGCTCAAGGAGCCGGAATTGTCCCGGCCCGCTCATCCGGGAAGGAACCTGCTCGCGGCCGGATTCATCCGCCTTGGCGAGACCCTCCGACATCTCAAAGGTTACCGGGACCTCGCGATGTTGCTGTTGGCCTCCCTCTTCTATGGCACCGGCATGAGCGTGGTGGTTTTCTTCGCCAGCAATCTGGCGAAGGAATACGGCTTCAAGGATGTGGAGCGCGTGATCTTCCTCGCGGTGATCACAGTCTCGGGGATCATCGGCACGATCATCCCGATGCTTTATCAGGACCGCATGGGCCACCGCCGTTCGACCGTGTTTCTGCTCGTCGTTTGGATCCTGGCGGCGGCCGGCTTCGCATTCTACGCCTATCGCCACGAAGTCTTCGTAGAGGCTGGCGGCGATCCTGAAGGCTTCATCAAATGGCCGCTCTGGGTGATCGGGAATCTCCTCGGCTTCGGCCTTGGCTCGCTGGGCTCCGCGAACCGCGCCTTCGTCGGCTACCTCGCGCCGCCGGATCGGTCCGCGGAGGTGTTCGGGCTCTGGGGAATGATGTTCAAGCTGGCGGCGATCATGACCTTTCCCTTCGCGTTTGTAAGGGACAAGCTTGGCACGCCGCAGGCGCTTGTGCTGCTGGCGGGGTTCCTCGCCGTCGGCCTCATCCTGACCTTGCTGGTCAATGAGAAGCGCGGCCATGCGGCGGCGGAGAGCGGGATCTTGTAGTCCTTGACTCGCCGCCGACAAAGCGGAGGCTCTGCCGCCCCATGACGAAGTTCCGTCCCTGCATCGACCTGCACCAGGGCAAGGTGAAGCAAATCGTCGGCGGCACCTTGCGCGACGACGGCCCGGGCCCGCGCGAGAATTTCGTCGCCAGTGCCGGGGCGGGGGAGTTCGCGGCGAAGTTCCGTGCCGACGGCTTGACCGGCGGGCACGTGATCAAGCTGGGACCGGGCAACGACGAGGCGGCGCGGGAAGCGCTGGCCGCTTGGCCGGGAGGCATGCAGATCGGCGGCGGGATCCATGCGGACAACGCGCGCGAGTGGCTGGAGGCGGGCGCTTCGCAGGTGATCGTGACCTCCTGGCTTTTCGAAGGGGCGGAGTTTTCGGGAGAACGTCTCCGCCGCCTGGTCGGGGCGATCGGCGCGGAGCGGCTGGTGATCGACCTTTCCTGTCGCCGGACGGCGCATGGCTGGACCGTGGCGATGGATCGGTGGCAGACGCTTACCGATCTCGATGTCACGCCCGCGGTGCTCGACCGTCTCGCGCCGTCCTGTGCCGAATTCCTGATCCATGCCGCCGATGTCGAGGGATTGTGCCGTGGCATCGATGCCGATCTGGTGGCGATGCTGGGGGCTTGGGGTGGATGTCCGATCACCTATGCCGGCGGTGCCGCGACGATGGCGGATGTGGAGAAGGTGCAAGAGCTCTCCGGCGGCAAGGTGGACCTTACGGTAGGCTCGGCGCTGGATCTTTTCGGCGGTACGGGGATCCGCTATGACGAACTGGTGGCGTGGAACCGTCGCTAGGGCCGGGAAAATTGGGATTTGGATTTTCGGCGTCAGGGTTTCAACTCCTCCCCGTCATGAAGTGTTCCGATTTCCCCTACCTCCCGGCTCATTTCGAGCTGGAGGATGAGATTCTGGACCAACTGAGCAACCGTCCCGGCAATCAGCGCTGCGTGGTCGGGCGGGACGAACTGCTTCTGGTGGTGCACGATGTGCCGAAGGGCGGGGTGCCGGAGCGGGAACCGCTGATTTTCTGGCGTAGGTCCGACAGCGCGTGGATCGACTACGCCGGGGGCAAGGGCCTGCGGAAGCTCGGGGAGTTGCTGGACCGCTACACCAAGCTGATCGACGAACAGGAGGATATCATCAACGAAGCCGACACGGCCGAGGAGATTTTCACCCTCGCCCGCATCGCAGGACCTTTGGCGCGCTCCACGCGGAACCTGGCGGTGGCGATCGAGCAGACGCTCGTGCAAGACGAAGATACGCGGGAGTTGCGGTCCTTCCGCGACCGAGCGAGGGAAGTCGAGCGCGCGGCTGAACAATTGAATCAGGATGCGCGGCTCACCCTGGAGTACTGGAAGGCGGAGCGGAGCGAGGAGCAGCAAGCCTCCGCGGAGAAGTTGAACAAGATCGCGTTCCGCCTTAACCTGCTCGCCGGTTTCTTCCTGCCCTTGGTCGCGCTGGGTGGCTTGTTCGGCATGAACGTGGATCTGCCCGATTTCGTGCAGGGCTGGTTCTGGCTGATCTTCTTCGGCGGCTTGATCACCGGTGGAACCTTGGTCTGGCTGGTGAGCCGCAAAACGGGAGCGGGTTCATGACAGGATTGTGGGTGCTGCTCGGCGGCTTGCTGTGCGTGGCGGCGATTGTCTTCTGGCACGCCGGGCGCGTGGAGCGGCGCCGCCGTGCCTTGCGGGGACTGCGCTTGGACGAGCGGCAGCGCGGGCTGGTAATCGAGGCTTTCCCCTTGTGGGAGGAAATTCCCGAGGACATCCGGATGGAGACGGAAGGGTGGATGCACGTCTTCCTCGCCGAGAAGAGCTTCGAGGCCTGCGGTGGTCTGGAGGAAGTGACGGAAGAAATGCGCCTCGCCATTGCCGCTCCGGCCTGTCTCTTGATCGCGAATCGTCCTCACGATTACTACGAGAGACTTCGTAGCATTCTGGTCTATCCGGATGCCTTCCGGGTGAAGGACGAGTGGGGCGTGGAGGACGTCCGCCTCGGCGAATCGTGGGGCCAGGGCAGCGTGGTCCTGGCGTGGCAAACGGTGAAGCAGGGCGACGCGAACCCCGAGGACGGGCTCAACGTGGTGTTGCACGAATTCGCGCACCAGATCGACCAGGAGGACGGTGCGGCGGACGGCGTGCCGGAGCTCGAGGAGGTGACCGACTACGGCAAGTGGTCAGCGGCCTTCCTTCCCGCCTACGATGAGTTTTGCGAGCGGGTGAATGCGGGGAAGCGGACGGTGATGGATGACTACGGCGCGGAAAGTCCCGCGGAGTTCTTCGCGGTGGCGACGGAGACTTTCTTCGAGCGGGCGAAGGGATTGCGCAGGGAAGAGCCGGAGATCTACGCGGAATTGGTGAAGTTCTACGGCATGGACCCGGCGGGATGGGAGATCGCCAATCGTTGATCTTCCCATCATCCATTGGGCTGTGAGTGTGAGTCCGGTTGACGATCAGCGGGTTGGGATACCAACGATTCGGGATTGCCCGCGCCCCGTCCCCCTTCCAGTATCCTGCCGCACATGATCATTTCGCCGAAAATCCGAGGCTTCATCTGCACGACCGCTCATCCCGAGGGCTGTGCCGCACACGTTCAGGAGCAGATCGACTACGTGAAGTCGAAGCCCGCGCTGGCCAATGCCCCGAAGCGGGTGCTGGTGGTGGGCTCCTCCACGGGCTACGGCCTTGCCTCGCGGATTGTGCCCGCATTCGGCGGCGGTGCCGCGACCATCGGCGTGTTCTTCGAAAAGGAAGGCACGGAAGGGAAGACGGGTTCGGCGGGCTGGTACAATTCGGCGGCTTTCGAAGAGAAAGCGGCGAAGGCCGGCCTCTACGCGAAGAGCTTCAACGGCGACGCCTTTTCGAACGAGGTGAAGCAACGGGTGATCGAGGCGATCAAGGCCGACCTCGGACAGGTGGACATGATCGTCTACAGCCTCGCCTCCCCGCGCCGCACCGATCCGGAGACCGGCGAGGTATACAAGTCCGTGCTCAAGCCGACGGGCGAAACCTACACGAACAAGAATCTCAACACGGACAAGAAGCAGATCGAGTCAGTGACGATCGAGCCCGCCAACGAGGATGAGATTGCCCAGACCGTGAAGGTGATGGGCGGCGAGGACTGGAAGCTGTGGATCGATGCACTGTCGCAAGCCGGCGTGCTTGCGGATGGCTTCAAGACGGTGGCCTATTCCTACATCGGGCCCGAGCTGACGTGGGCGATCTACACGGATGGCACGATCGGCCGCGCCAAGCTCCACCTGGAGCAAACCGCCCGCGAATTGAACGAGGCTTACGGTCAGGACACCGCGGTGGTTTCGGTGAACAAGGCGCTGGTCACGCAAGCCAGTTCCGCGATCCCGGTGGTGCCACTCTACATCTCGATCCTCTACAAAATCATGAAGGCGAAGGGCACGCACGAGGGCTGCATCGAGCAGATCCACCGGCTCTTCGCCGATCACTACGGCGCGGCCAACGGCCCGACGCTCGACGAGAAGGGCCGCATCCGCATCGACGATTGGGAAATGCGCCCCGACGTTCAGGGCGAGGTCGAGAAGATCTGGAACGTCATCACCACCGAGCAACTCGGCGAGCTTTCGGATTTCGAGGGCTACCAGAAGGAATTCCTCAAGCTCTTCGGCTTCGGCCTGAGCGGCGTGGACTACACGGCGGAGACCGATCCGGTCCGTCCGGTGCCGAGCCTCGCCTGACCGGGAAATCTC
>CAMLOZ010000007.1 GCA_946481625.1 uncultured Haloferula sp.
GGGTTTGCGGGGAAGGAGCAGGGAAAAGAGGTCGACCTCGATGACCTGCTCGCGGCCGAGGAACTCCAACAGGACCTTCACCCGCTCCCGCGCGGGCAGCACCTCCACCACGGTCGCGCGCACGCCGCCGAGCGGTCCATGCGCCAGTTCGACCTCCTCGCCCTCCGTAATCCGGGGACCCACCGTCAGCACCTCCTCCACCCCTTGGCGCGCGACCTCGTGCCGCAAAGCCTCGACGAAATCGTCGGGCACCGCCGGGACCTTTTCGCCGAAACGGACGATGCCCCTGACCCCTTGGCTGTACATCACGGCGCGCTCCTCGCTCTCCAGCCGGAAGCGGGCGAGCACGTAGCCGGGGAAGAGGGCCTCGACCCACCAGACCTTGCCGCGCCGCGTCGCTTTCCGGTAGCGCAACATCGGGCAGAAAACCTCGACACCTTCCAGTTCCCGCAGGTGCGCGGCGGCGATGGCCTCCCGCTTCGTCTGCGTTTTCAGGCAGAACCACGCGGCTTCGCTGGAGGGAACTCCGCTCATTGGCCGAGGACTTTTTGGAGCAGGGGCAGCACGAAGCGCCCGCGCCCGATCCAGTATTCCAACTGCCGCACCCGTGCGTCGTAGAACTCCCGCCGCGCCTCGTTCGGCTCCGCCGCCGCGATCTGGAGCAGGTTGCCGACCTTCGACTGGCCGCTCTCAAGGTGCGGTCTCACCTGCTCGCGGATGAAGCCGCCGACCAGCCGTTTCAGCTCGATGGAGGCCGAATAGTAGCTGCGCCGCGAGCCCTCGACCTCGATCTCCCTTACGGCTCCCAGCGTTTTCAGGGCGCGCAGCCCTTGGCTGGCCGAGCCCTTGCTGATGCCGAGCCGCTCGACCAGATCGTCCAAGGCCAGCGGGTCCGGCGAAATGAAGAGCAAGCCGTAAATTTCCCCGATCGACCGCGGAAGACCGAGAACCTTCACCCCGTCCACGAAGAACTGGATCACCTGGGTCTCGATCGGACCGAGCGACGGGAATTCGCGGATGTCTTCCTCTTCGCGCAACGGGGGCACGACGGCGTGATAACTTGGAAATCCAAAGTGTTCAATCTCAATTGAACATACTTTCCGCCGCAACCCCCTAACAGAGAATCCCCCGCTCCGCCAGGTGCTCCATCCAGCGACCGAAATCGAGGTTGGGAAATTCCGCCGCGGCCTGCGCCGAAATCTCTTCCAGCGACCGCGTCCCGTCCATCGCCGCCAGCAGCCGCTCGTGGCCCTCGGGATAGCGGCAGGTGGCGTGCCGGGCATCGACCACCGGCAATCCGTTCGCGGAAAAATAGCGGTTCAGCTTGGAAATCTCGGGTTTCTCGCCCGGCCCGCTGGGCAACTGGATGCCATCCGCCCTCAGTTCCAGACACCCGATCCGCGCCATTTGGAAAATCCAGCCCGCGATCTCCTGTGAATGCCGCGTGGGATCCCAGCCGACACCCAGTCGCGCGGCGGTACGCTCCAGCAAGTCTTGCACCGGCGTGCAATCCCGTCCGGCCGCTTCGACAACCTCGCGGAAGACGCGCGTCACGCCGCTGCCGGGGAGGCTCTCGGGCAGAGGCTGATCACCCAAGCCGGTGGCAAACTGGAGCACCGCCGCCGTGGTGGTGCCCTCTTCCAAGGGCGCGTTCTCCCGGCAGAGCAGGCTATTCCGGTGCGTGCGCCCGGAGAGGAGGTCCAGCGTCTGCTGCAGCAGCAAGGGGTCCGCGGCCAAGGGTGCCAGCTTCTCGAAAGCGGCGGGATCGATCCCCTCGGGAAGATTCTCCCGCAGGTCGGCCTCGCCGAGGTAACGCAAGCCGCGCTGCCCCGCCCACGCCGCGAATTGCGCGAAATAGACCGGATCGCAGACCGGTGCCAAATCGTCGAAGGGCAGGACCTCCGGCCCCTTGCGGATGATTTCCCCGCAGACCGCCTGAAGATGAGCCGCATGCGCGGTGGCGTTGCCCGCCATGCCCGCCAACGAGGCCGCAACCTCCACGACATTCCCGCCCAAGCCGCCGGCCAAGGGGTTGCCCGCCAGGCTGCGGATCAGCGGCGCCACATCGCGCTTCAACGCCCACCCCGGCAACGTGTTGTAGCTGATACAGGCGACCCCGGAGTCGGACAAAAGCTGTCCGCAGAGGTCGAGGATCCGCGACTTCACGGGATCCGGCACCCAGGAAAAGAGCCCGTGGACGATGAGGTAGTCGCAGGGATGCGAGGGTCGCCAGTGTTCCAGGTCCGCGACCTCGAAGAGCACGTTATCCAGTCCGGTCTCCCAAGAAGCGCGGCGGGCGTTGCGGATCGCGGTATCGGAGAAATCCAGGCCGGTGAACTCGCTTTTCGGATAGCGCGCCGCGAGGGGCAGCAGGTTGTGGCCGGACGCGCAGCCGAATTCCACCACCCGGCATCCGGCCGGGAGCGGCAGGCGCTGCAAGCCGCCGAGGCGCGCGGTGACGGCGATCCGGGAGATGTCCGTCACCGGATGGCTGAGGGCCGGATAGCGCTTTTCGGAGTAAAGTTCGCGCACCGGATCGTTCATGCCGCATTCAGGGCAGGCCCATGAGGGATTTCAACCTCAACCCGGGCATTGACACAGCGGCTGCAGGGACGTAGGGAATCGGCCCCGCGCGACCAGCGTCAAACGGCGGAGTAGCCAAGTGGTAAGGCATCGGTTTGCAAAACCGCTATTCGAGGGTTCGATTCCCTCCTCCGCCTCCAGTTTGATTTCCAACGTTGGCGGCTTTTTGAGACCTGTCAGACCTCCACCGTGGGGTTATCCTGGCAAATAGCGGGTGCCGAAGAGGATTACCCAGGCAAGGACGACGAAGACGAGGCCGAGAGCGATCTTCACGCCAAAGGTGTGCTTGGTCTGGAAATTGATCAGCGCCTTGTTGCTCATGCCGGTAAAGGCGAGCAGGAAGATCACCACCAAGGGAGTGATGAAAGCGAGATTGTAAGCGAGCAACCAGGCCACGGCATCCTTTCGCCCCTGCTGGATGCTATAGATGATCGGCGCGTAGACCTGGCCGGTGCAGGCCAGTTCGAGGAAGGAGATGACGATCCCGGCCACGAAGGCGGCGATGACGAAGCGGCGGGCCTTGGCCCCGGTCCGGATCACCCCGCGGATGCGATCCTTCAGGAACGCGGGGAGTTGCAAGGTCATCTCGTCGAGCTTGCCGGCACGGGCCTTGAAGGCATCGCGGAAGGAGAGGAAGGCCGCGAGGAGGGCCAATCCGCCGAATATCCAGTCGAGGTACTTTTTGATTCCCGCGATGCGGCCGGTGAGTTGCTCCAAGACCTGGTGCAGGGCCAGCCCGGCCAGGAAATAGGCGAGGAAGACCGCGGTGATGAAGGCGGCACCGACCATCAGCATCTCGCGCGGGGTGCGGCGCGCGACCTGCAAGTAAGAGAGGAAGAAGATGATGGTCGCGAAGGCGCAGGGATTCAGCCCGTCCGCAAACCCCGCTCCGAGGACAACAGGCAGCGTCAGGGACTCGAACTTCTGTTCGACGACCTTCTCCGCCGCCGCGATCTCGGGCTCGGCCACGCGGCTCCAGGCATCGTCCTGCGGCATCGCCATGGTGGCCGAGAGGAGCTTGCCCAAGGCCTGGGGCCCGATGTCCTCCTTAATCAAGTAGCCCGCCTGGGTGAAGATCGCGGGCGAGATATTGTGTTTCAAGGATGGCACCTGGAAGCCGGTGCAAAGGGCCTGGTTGAATACCGTGCCCCTCGCTTCGATGATGTTGTGCTCCTCGACTTCGAGCTTCGGGAAATCCTTCTTCACGATCTCGATCAGCTGGCTGGCCTTCTCGCACTCGGCGCATCCAGGCTTGTAAAAATAGACGAGCTTCAGGGTGGATCTCTCCACGGGTTTCTCTTCTTCGACCGCTGCCCCGGCGATTTGCTGCGGAGCAGCTTCGGTCGCGCCGGCCCCCGCCGCCAACGCCGCGAAGCTGGCAAAGCCGCTGCCCTGATCGGTCTTGGGAGTGACCCTCGCGGCGATCACCTGCATCTTGTCCGGTTCCACCTTCGAGGTGTCCAAGGCCGCCGCGATCGGTGCTAGGCCCGGGCCGAGACGCCGGGCGTTATCGGCCATCCAATCGGCGACGCGTTCGGAGGCCGAGCTTTCGGCCGGCTGGGTTCCCATCGACACCGCAAAGGCGTTCGCGTCGATCGGTTGCCCGTGCGAGAGCAGCGCGAACATCGACTCGAACCGGACTTCGGGCACCGGGTCGGACGCCGCCAGCTTTTCGAGCCATTGCCTGGTCTCCGGCGCGAGCTTGCGCGAGGAGCGCTCGGAATACCACGAGGTATCCTTCAGCGAGCGGGTGTCATCGAAGCGATGGTGCCACGCCGTTTCTCCCTTGCCCGTGACTTCCGCCAGCACGGCGCGAACCTGGGGTGCCGGGTCCGCGGCCAAGCTTTCCAGATTGGCGCGGAACGCGGGCGACCCTGCCGAACCGAGGGCATACCATGCAGCGCGACGGACCCAACGGTTCCCGGAAGACTTCGCGAGCCTCAGCACGGGCTCGGAACTTGCCGCCCCGAAACCGTTGCGCATCGAGATCAAGGCGAGCACTCGCAGGGGATCAGGGATCGTTTCCGCCGCGGCAATCTTTGCGGCCCAAGGTCGCAACACGCGGCCACCCGAGTTTTGCCGAGCAGCGGATTCGAAATGATAGGTGTAGATCTCGTGGGGCTGCAGTTTCCCTTCCGGATTCTCGAGTTCCGCCAGGACCATCGAGAGGAAGGCGGGCGCATTGGAATTGGAAAGGGAAGAGGACGCCGCCGCGCTGCGGATCTCTTCCATGGGATCGCGGAGCAGCATTTGCAGCAGCTCGAGCGCTTCCTTGCGCGATGGATTGTAGAGCTGCTCGGCGATCGCGGCGCGTTGCGCGGTGGAAAGTTCGGGAAGCCTCCTGGCGAGGATCTGAAGCCCATTGGGTTCGCCGGCCCGTGCCAGGCAAAGCGCCGCACGGAAGGCCTCGGGGGTGTTGCCGCTGGCCGCAACCTCCGCGGCGGCCTTGACCAACTCACCCTGGGCGCCGGGAATCACGTTCGTCTTCTCCCCGGGGGGCGCGGTTTTCTCGCCCGCCGCCTTGAGAAGTGAGTCGTAGAGAGGATCGAGAGATGTTTTTTCTCCGCCGGGCGCGGTGTATCGGCTCAAGAGCTTGCTCAAGGCGGGATCGGTCCCTCCGCTTATCGTCCCGAAAACCAGGCGGTCGAGGACCGCGGTGCGCTTCTCGGGGATTCCCGAGCGCAGCGCTTCCAACAGCACGGAGGCAACGCGGTCCGTCTTCACCCGTTCGGCAGAGGCGGAGAGGAAACGGATGGCGGCACAGGAGACGTCGAGATCGGGGTCGCCCGCCAGTTTGACCACCACGGAGAGCAAGGAGGGATTCGCCTCGGCCGCGCGGACCGCCGCCAAGCGTGCGTCCGCGGGATAGGTTGCCAGCTTGGCGAGCATCTCCTCGTCCGGTTGCCCTCCCAATCCCGAGTAGCCTTCGAAGACGGGGCCGGTCATCGCCGGATCCTTCATCATCATCTCCTTCAGCTTCGCCTTCGCGCCATCCGCCCGCAGCGCGGCGGCGGCCTTGATCGCGCTGAAGCGCACGAACTCGTCCGGATCTCCGAGCAGCTCGACGCAGCGTTGCTCCGCGGCATTCAAGGTACAGGCCGCAACATATTCCAGGGCGGCGGTCCGGACCCGCCAGCGGGGATCGTCCAAGGCCTTGAGCACCGCCTTGCCGACTTCTTCCTTCACCGGGCTCGTGGCGGTGGAGGATCCGGACCTGGTTCCGAAGGTCATGCCGGTTTCGCCGCCGGCCAATTTCACGCAGGCCTGGATCGCGGAGACGAGAAGGTCCTCGTCCTCGTGGGAGAGGAAGGAGGCGGCAATCTTCAGCGAAGAATCGCCCGGTATCTCCTTCAGGCGCCGCAGCGCCCCATGGACGACATTGACATCCTTCTCCGCGGTCAGGACCGGACCCACCACGTCCAGCGACTGAGCACCGCCCGAGGAGAGCATCGCGTCGATCGCGGTCTCGCGGACCAGCGGGTCCGGATGTTCGATGAAATCGCGCAGGATCGGCAGGGCCCCGAGCCCGGCACCCCGGAGCGTCCCCAGGGCCGAGAGCGTTTGGTCGCGGCTGCCGAAGGCAAGCTGCCGCGCGGTCGCGGCGGCCTGTGGGCCCAAGGAGCGTGAAAGCACGATCTGGTACTGCGCTTCCCGTACTTTGGCCCGTCCTGCCGCGGGCAAGGCGGGCGAGCTGGCGAGGAAGGTCTCGAGAAATCCGACCGCGCCGAGTCCGTCCGCCTCGAGCATGCGGCGCGCACGCGAGGACTTGTCGGGGTCCCCGCCCAACAGGTCGCGCAGGTAGCTCCGGCGCTGATCCTCGCCCAGAAGATCCTTGCCGGCACCGGAGCCCGGTTTCTGGCCGGTCCAGTTTTGCCAACGCGCCAAGGGGCCGTCGTTTTCCGGATCTCCGGGCGGAAGCCAGGGATTGAATCCGAAATCGCCGCCGGCCTTTTCTTCCAGCAACTCCAAGGCACCCAAGCGGACAGCAAGAGCGGGGTTGTGCAGCAATGTGACCATCAGCGCCGAGGGGAAGGGATCGAGCGTCAGGATCGCCGTGCGGATCATATTCCGTCCCGCGGGATCGGCCAGCAGCGGCACCGCCTGCTTCAGCAGCTCTTGGTTCGGCTTGCCGCTCTTCAGATCCTTGAGAACCGCCTGCACGGGATCGGGCTCCTGCCCGAAGGCGGGGAGGACGAGCAGCAGGGTGGCAAGCAGCAGGCTTCGTTTCACGCGGGGGAACGGCGGGGTGCGCTCAATGCAGCAGTGCGTAGGCGAGGATGTTGGCGTTGATCTCCATCGAATTCTGGATCTCGTTGCCGCCGCAGCAGCAGCAGCCCTCGGTATGCGAGGTGTCGTTCAGGCCGTCGTTCGAATAGACCACCACGATCTTGCCGTCGCGGAAAACGCCGCGCAGGCGGGATTCGCCGCTCGACTTGGCGAGCTTGAGGTCCTTCACGGTGAAGATCGTGCGGAAGATCTCATGGTCCATCGCGATATCCTTCAGGCAATCGTTGCCGAAAAGACGCTTCAACTCGCGCTGGAAGGCACCGTCCCAGGCCTCGTTCGAACAGGAAGCGGAGGCCAAGAGGAAGCCGCCGTTTTCCAGATACTTCTTGAGGTGCTCGCGCTCGGCCGTGGTCAGGGTGAAGTCCCCTTCCCCGGTCATGATCACGAAGGGGATCTTGAAGAGTTCATCGGAGGAGAGCTTGACCGGCTTGAACCGGCGCTCGGTGGCGATCGAGGTCTTCTGCTGGACGGTCGAGAGGAACTCGTCGCTGAAGCACTTGGAGGTTTTCGTGCCGGCGTAGATCAGGTTGCCGCACTCGACAGCTCCTTCTTTGGCACTGAGGAGCGGACATAGTGCCATGCTCGCCAGGATAGGCAGGAATTTCATGGGGTTCGCGGTGTTGGTGATGGCTTTTATATCGGGTTGCCCGTGGGCCGTTCTTGAAATGGGTGGCGTCATCCTTCCGGATCGAAATAGCGCTTCACCGCCTCCCGGTAGGGTTCCGGAACACTTTCCGGATCGGGTGCGGACTGCGTCTCGCGCGGCTTCCCGGAGGGCCGCATGCTTTCGGATTCCGCGGCCGTCGCGACCGCCTTGCCGGGGCCTGTCTGTCCCTTGCCGTCGGCACTGCCGCCCATCGAAGCGGGCTCGAACTGCATCCGCTGCGGGCCCAGCACCGGGATATCCGGCATGCCGAAGCCGGGCGCGGCATTGCCGGTCGGGCCGGTCCCGCCGCCGCCCATGCCGCCGCCGCCCATACCTTCATTCGGCGACATGCCGGGATTCTGGCACATGAGGCCTTCGAGCAATTGCTGCATCGTTCCGTTCACATCGGGAGGCGCGACGGAGAAGTTCATGCACCGGCCCTGGCAGGCCGAGCGGAATGGATCACCCTCGTTCTTCATCAGGCCCTCGAGAATCGACCGCGCCAGTTCCGCTTGCACGAAGGCGTCGTTGGCCGCGCCTTGCTTGCCTTCGTCGGCGGCGCTCTGCATCGCTGACTGCGGATCGGCCAGGCGCAGGTCCTCCACGAACTTCAAAGCCGAGTCTCTCAAGGGGGTCAGCGAAGGATCATCAAAAGCATCCGCGCGCCGCGCCAGTTCGGCGGCGAACTTGTCGAGTTCCTCGCGGTTCTTCTGCTGGGTCTCCGCGAGGGAAGGCAGCAGGCGGCGGTTCTGGTCGTTGCCCTTGTGAATCTCCTCCGCGATTGTGCGGATGCGTTTGGTGACGGAGACCTGGTTCTGATAGATCTGCTGGAACTTCGCGGCCATCTCCAGGATCTTGCCGGCTTCCGCAACCTGCTTGGCATCGGCTTGCAACTGCCGGTGCTCCTGCTCGGTGGCGCCGAGGCGCTCGCGCATCTCGTGGATCGCACGACGCTGATCGCCCTCCGGCGCATTCGGATCGAACTTCGCCAGTTGGCCCAGATTCGCCTTCGCGTTCGCGGCACCCTTCTCCGCGAGTTGCTTGAGACGTTGTTCCAGTTCGAAGGCGGGGAAATCCTTCGCCAACTCTTCCAGCAGGGCCGCCGCCTGCTCGTGAGCGGCCTGAGCTTGCTTGCGGGCCGCTTCCACGGCCGCGGGATCGTTGAGATCCGCCGCCCTTTCCATGGCATCGAGGGCCTCCCGCGCCTGCTCGAAGGCACGGGCGATCGCCGCATAGCGGGCGGAGAATTGTTCGAGCGTGGTCTGCGCGCGGATCCGCGCCGCGTAGTCTTCCTCCGAGATGATCCGCACCCGGGAGATCTCCGAGGCACCCTGGCCGAGCAGCGAGGGATTGTGGTCGGAAGCTTCAAGGAACAGTTCGATTGTCTGCCCGGGGCTCACACCGAGCCGCGAGAGTTCGATGGCATCGGCAAAGTCATAGTTCCGGTCGCGCAGCACCGGGGCCACCACACGGGTGCGATCGCGGAAGCCTTCGAGGGTTCTTACCAATTGCACCTTAGCCAGAGCATGGTCGTCTTCCGCCCTCCCCGCGAGGCGCAGGGTGGTGCCGGGAGTGGCAAGCAGCATGCGGGGTGGCGAAGCCAGATCGACCACCGGAGCGGCGTCCGGCAGCGTCTTCATTGCCAGCTCCACGGGTGCGGCGGCCGCGGTGCCCCGCACATCCCTGAGCAGCGCCGATAGCTTGCCCGGACGGGTGGCAATCCAGCGGAATGCCACCCTGTCCCCCCCTGTGACTTCGCCGGCGATCTCCTCCGGGACCGCCTCGACCCCGGGGGCGGTGGCAGGAGTGAAGACCAGGGCGGAGGGCGCGAGGGGCCTGTTGCTGGAAAGCTCCAGCAGCACCGCAGAGCCTTCGATCGCGGAGATTTCGTTGGTATCCAGCGGCACGGTGGAAGCTTCGCGACCGGTGTAGGCAGGCGGTGTCACGGTCAGCTTGCCTGCCAGCACCTTCGGCTGGAGCAGCAGCTCGACGGGTAGCCAGTGGGAGCGGGCCTTGCCACAGGCGAAGGCGATCAGGACCGGGTCGGTGAGCGACTCCAGCGTGCGGGAAAAGCGGGTCCCGGTTTCCCGGAACGACGGCAAACGTAGTAGTTCGTTTGATCCCGGACGGCGCACAAGCAACTCCACCGGATGTTCCAGCTCTCCGCCGGTCACCTCGACCGCGACCACCAGATCGCCACCGTAGACCGCGGACAATTCAGCAGGTTCGACCGCGAATTTCAGCGGACTCCAAGGCGGAAGATCGGCGCCCGGCTCCAGCAGGCGGCTGGCAATCGTCCGCGTGGCCTCGGGCTTCGCCAACGCGAGGATGCCCATCGGCAGCAGCGCAAGCACCAATGCCAGTGCCGCCATGCCGACCCTGCGCCAGCCGATGAGTTTCGAAACCGGAACGTTTCTCAGGGTCGCCGCGACTTCGGCCTGCGCACGCTCCGCAAGCATTCTCGCCAGCGGCGTCTGTTCTCCGGAGACTTGCAGGCCCATCGCTCCTTCCGCGGGCTTGCGGGGGGAACCGATCAATCGATCGACGGCCTCGGCCCCGCGCTTGCGGGAATACCGGCTGGCGATTGCAAGCAGCGTCACCGCCGCAACCGCGATCACTCCGAGCAAGATCTTCACCATCGCGGTACGCGGCGAGGCTTCGAAGGCGAACCATGCATCGGCCAAGCCCGCGGCCAAAGCCAGCACACAGGCCGCCGCGGCAGCGAGCAGCAGCGCAACGAGCCAACGGCCGAGCCGTCGCCAGCGGCGGACGCGATCCAGTGCGGAGTGAAAGTTCATGGTGAGGGCGGATATGTCCCGATGGACGGGGAGTGAAGGTTTCGATTCATGCCAGTCCCTGCCTCCTTCGAAGATACCATTCCGCCGCGAGGACGAGCGAGATCAGTACGGCGAGCGGCCAGCGGGTCCATGAGGGCTCCCAGATGACACCGGTGCTGCGTGCGGTCGGGGTCTCCGGGGTGAAGGTCTTTTCCAGGAACCCGCCTAACTCCGCCGCGGCAATCATGCTACCGCCGGAGGACTCCGCCAGGCGGGCGAGGAAGTCCGGGTCCGCCGCCAGATTATCGCTTTCCGCAGGCGGGGCCGGCACGGTGAAGCTGGCTTCCGGCGCGGGCGGGGATTTCTCGCGAGGATCAACCACGCTGAGTTTCCATGCGCCCGCCGCATCCGGGGTGAAAGAAGCGCGCCATTGCGGATGCCCGCCGGGATCGGGATAGACGGCGGGCTTCGATTCCGAAGCCTTGCCATCGGGCGCGACGATCCGCAAGAGGGGCTCGGGAATCTCGCCACTGCCGCGGAATGACATGGTGACCGCCACGGTATCACCCGCACGACCTCGTAGCGAGGGCAGACGGAGCGAGAAATCCTGGCCGGGAAGGAACTCGGAGTAGGAAGCCATCCACTGGATCAGCTGGGTCCAGAAGTCCTCGTACATGTTCCCCAGTTCGCGGGCCTCCGGATAGAAGTCCCACTTCCAGAGACCATCGCCATTCACCAGCCCGCAGACACCCTGGCCATAGCGCCTCACCAGCAGCGCCGGGAAGCGCCCGGAAAGTCCGGAAGCACCCTCGCTGACACCCTCCGCCAGGACACGGGTGAAGGGTTTTACCAAGGAGATCTGGCGGGCGTCCTTGAGCGTCGGGAGGGCATTCCAAAGTGAAGCATCCGGTGAGGGCAAAGCCTCTCCGAAGAGTCCCGCGGCTTCCCCGTCGGCGACGGGGCGGAAGCGGAAATCGCCCGCGGTCGCGGCGGCCCAAGTCACCGGCTCCAAGGTCTCGAGGCCGGGCAAGCTGCCGGTGGCGGGCTTGCCGCGGGCGAAGAGCACGGCACCGCCCCGGTCCCGCACGTAGGCGCGCAGCGCTTCCATCCGCGCGGGAGTAAGGAAGGCGTCGACGTTCTTGCCGAAGATGACGAGATCGTAGCGCGAGAGTTCGTCGAGCGTTTCGGGGAAGATCGCCTTGGCGGTTTCGACCGGTTCGGCATCGCCGGAATCGATCCGGAAGTAGCGCTCTTCCGACAGGCGGTGGACCGAGTGGACTTCCATCTGCGTCTGCTGGCGGAGCAATTGGGCGAGGAACTTGCTGTCCCAGTAGGGAGCGCCCTCCGCGAGGAAGACCCGGGTCTTGGACTCCAGGAGGCGCAGGTTCACGGAACTGCGGTTGTTGCCCGCGTTGGTCTCATCCGGCAGCGCGACGGTCTCCAAGGTCCAGCGGGTGCTGGCGGGGGGAGCTTCAAGCTCGAAGACGGCGAAGACCGGCTTCCCCGGGGCGAGCTCCACCGGCATCCTGGCGAGTTCCTTGCCGCCTTCGTCGAGCAGGCGGACTTCCGGCTTCTGCGGTGCCAATCCTTCCAAAGCGACGGCGAAGGGAATGCGGACCTTCTGGCCCTTGAAGACGGTGACGGTGGGCCGCGTGGCGCGGACGACAAGGTCACGCGGCGGGACCCCGGCACCGATCGCCACGGCATGGAGAGGCGCACGACGCGAGCGCAGGCGCAGTGCGAGCGATTCGAGTTCAGCGGGAGAGGGCGAAGCGGTCTGTCGGCCATCGCTCAGCACGACCACGCCCGCGAAGGAGTCACCCGAAGCGGCAGCCTCTTCCAGCAGGCGCTTGAGCGAGCCATGAAGGTCGGTGCCGGTTCCCTGAGCGACCGGCGTTCCGGCGTCCTCGGCAGCGGGGCCTGCGGCGAGATCGAAGGGATGGATCCGCACCGGAATGCCGCGGGCCTTCGCCGACTTCGCGGCCATGCTTGCGAGTTCCGCCGCTTCTTCCGCGCGAGTGCCCTGCGCGCCGGGCTGGGCCATCGATGCCGACCGATCCAGCAGCACGAGCCAAGGTCGCTCGCGGTCTTCCGTGGGGCGCACCCACTTGCCGGGATTGAGCAGCAGGATACAGATGGCGGTCACGCCGGCCATCCGCAAGGCGAGCAGAAGGGCGCGCTTGCGGGTCGGCAAGCCCGCGGAGCCGCGCCATGATAGCCAGTCCACCGCGACCAACGTCAGCGCCAGCAACGGGATCAGGAGCGGCAATGGAAGCGGGGGATTCATGCCGTGCGGGTGGAGGGTTTAAGCCCGGCGACCCAACCCTCGACGAGGAGGAAGGCGAGCGCGGCAGCGATCAGCCAAGGCCACAGCGGGAGGCCGTGCTCGAGCGCGGCACGCCGTGCGGTGGAGTTCCCGTATGAGGAAGCCGGGCCGGCTCCGGGAGCGGCTGCCATCGGCTTGAGCAGCGATTCGCTTTCGGGGAAATTGACGACGTTGAGGTGTACGGGTTGTCCGGACACCAGCCACTGGTAAATCCCCGGAATTGCGGAAGCCTCGCTGCGCCATGACTGACCCGCGGCCACCAACGGCGGATGCGAGCCGTCCGGAGCCTGGAGTACCGGCGAGCCCGAGGCATCCGGCGCGGGATCGGTCCACACCGGGGCTTCCCCCGGCGGGACCTCGAAGGTTTCGGCAGCGCTGCGCGGCGCGAGATAGAGCAGCAGTTCCGCGATGGCTGGCAGGAACGCAGGTTCGCCGGACCAGGTCGCGAGCTTGGGATCGAGCGACAGATTGCAAAGCATCAGCGGCGCGTCCTTCGCCTCCAACAAAGCGGGCTGGCCGTCAGCGAAGCTGGCCACAAGCCGCGCCGAGGATGGAGCGACCAAGGGCGCGCGGGCCTTGAACTTCCCGCCGAGGGGATTGCCGAACTCGCCGCCTGCGAAGAGGCGGAAGGCGGGATGGTCCGCGGCGGGCGAGGCTTCCCAACCGGCTTCCAAGGTCTGGAATCCGCCATGGGCATGGATCGGTTCCGGCTCTTCACCGAAGAGCCCGGCGACAGCCCGCGCCGAGCCATGCGGCCCCGCAAGTACGAGAACCGCCGTACCTTTCGAGGCGAGATCGCGGATCACGGGAACATCGCTCTTCTGGAAATCGGGAACACACAGGATCTCGCAAGGCGGCAGGCGGCCGCTATCGCCCGCGGGAAGGGTATCGAGCCAGGGAAGCGCGCCCGCCACCCGTTCCAAGGTCTTGGCCACCGGGCCGTCCGGAGGTCCCGCGACGGCGAGGCGGATCGATTCGCGCACCCGCACCATCGCGTGGCGGCGGTCGTCGCCGGGGAAGCCGTCGCCATCGATCTCCGCGGTGAGCGGCAGCAGGCCCGGGGCCGCACAGCGCACCGTGAAGGCCGCCTCCGCCTCGCCGCGCGGCGGAAGGTTCAACACTTGCGATTGGCGCGAGCCCCCGGCATCCAGCGTGAGCGAAACCCGCCGCGCTTCATCCGAGTGATTGGCCACCCGGCACTGGGCGATCATCTGTTGGCCCGCGACCGGCGATGCGGGCATCGCGACAAGCGAGCTGACCGCCAGATTCGGGACATCCGCTTTTGCCACCGGCACCATCCGCAGTTCGACTCCGTCCGGAACGAGCGGCGCGAAGTTCTTCCACGCGCTCTCTTGAAAATCGGAGACGATGTGAAGCTCCTTGCGCCCCGTGACGCCAGCGAGTTGCCGCAGTGCCAGCTCCATGGCGGCATCGAGGGCACCGGGCTCGGGCCGGGCTGCCGCACGGGACAGTTCTTCGCTCAGGAAATCGCGGTTCGGAGCAGGCTCCGGGAAGACCGCGTCGGGTGCGGCATCCAGCCAGACGATGTTCGCGAGGTCCGGCTTCGCTTCGTCGAGAATGCGGCCGGCTTCCGCGCAGCCGGATTCGAAGCGGCTGGCCGCGCCCTCCTTCGCCGCCATCGAGGCGGAGCGGTCGATCAGCAGGACAATGGCGCGGCGCTCGCCGGGCAGCGGCGCATTCCTGGAGAAAAGGAGCGGGCCGAGGAAGGCCACGGCCAGGGCGAGCAGCGCGAGGGTCCGCAGCGCGATCAGCAGCCAGTCCTTCGGCTTGCGGAAGCGCGAGGTAAGCCCCATGACCTTCCGGAGGAACTCGACATTCGAGAACCGGTATTGCGGCGGCTTCGCCCGCGACAGCAGGTGAACCAGCACCGGCAGGCCCGCAAGCGCGAGCAGCCCGAGGAGCGCCGGATATTGGAAGAACAAGGACATGCTTTCAGGAGTGCCGCAGGCGATCGAGCAGCGTGAAGTAGGATTCGGTAGTGGAGACCAGGGCGTAATCGGCCCGGCGCGACGCGGCGAGGGAACGCAGCGAGCGGACGTGCTCCTGCAGGTGGTCCTTCCATGCTTGCCGCAGCGATTGCGGGTGCACGATCAGGCGCTCGCCGTTCTCCATATCGACGAAGCGGGCGAGGCCCCGGTCGCCTAGATCCATCTCCGACGGATCCAGCAGGTGGAAGAGATGCACGCGAAAGCCGCGGTGGAGGTAGGGATTGAGCGCCTTGAAGAGTTCCGCGGGATCGCAGAAGAAGTCGGAAAGCAGCACCAGGGTACCGCGGCGCTTGAGCAGCGGCGCGGCGCGCTTCAATGTCTCGATGATCGAGGTTCCCTTGCCCGCCTCGTTCTTCTCCAGCGTGGTCAGCAACTCGTGGAGGTGCTTGCGGGTGGAGCCCGGCGGAAGGAAGCGGCGGATGCCTTCGTCGAAGAGGGTGAGCGAGACGCGGTCGTTCTTCGAGATGACGAGCCAGGAAAGGCAGGCCGCGAAAAAGGACGCATACTCGATCTTGCTCAGGCGCTCTTCGTTTTCGGGGAATGCCATCGAAGCCGAGCAATCGAGGAAGAGATGGCACTCCAGGTTGGTCTCCTGCTCGAAGGTGCGGAGGAAGAGCTTGTCATTCCGCGCGAAGACCCGCCAGTCCACCTGCGCGAGGTCGTCGCCGGGCACGTACTGACGGAACTCGTGGAACTCGATCGACGAGCCGCGCTGCTTCGAGCGGTGCCGTCCGGACAGATACCCTTCCACCATCGCCTTCGCCCCGAACTCGTAGTTCTTCAGGCGGCGGATGTCGTCCGGCTTGAGATATTTGAAGGTCTTCAAAGCGCGGCTGCGAGCTTCTGGACGATGGTGTCCGTCGTGATGCCTTCACCCGTCGCATTGTAGTTCGGGATGACGCGGTGGCGCAGGATGGGAAGCGCAAGGGCCTTCACTTCCTCGACCGAGGCGGAGGACTGCCCGCGCAACAAGGCGAGCGCCCGGACCGCGCGCGCCAGGCACTGCGAGGCGCGCGGCCCGGCACCGAAGGAAACATAGTTCCGCACGTCCGCGGTGGCGTGAAGGGAATCGGGCCGTGTGGAATGCACGAGCTTCAGGATCGCCTTCACGACGGAGTCCGGCAGCGGGACATCAAGCGTGGCATCCTGGAGATCCAGCACGCCGGCGGCATCCAGCAAGGTCTTCGGTTCCGGCATGTCCCGGCCGGTGGTGCGGAGCACGATCTGTTCCTCCTCCTCCATGCTCGGATAGCCGATCCGCAGCTCGAAGAAGAAGCGGTCAAGTTGGGCTTCCGGCAAGGGATAGGTGCCTTCGTGCTCGATCGGATTCTGGGTGGCGAAGACGGTGAAGGGCTCCTCCAGGCGGCGGGTCACCCCGTTCACGGTCACCTGCTTTTCTTGCATCGCCTCCAGCAGCGCAGCCTGGGTCTTCGGCGGCGTGCGGTTGATTTCGTCCGCCAGCAGCAAGTTCGCGAAGATCGGTCCCGCCGCGAACTTGAACTCGCGCGAGCCATCATCCGAGGTCTGCAGGATCTCCGTCCCCACGATATCCGAAGGCATGAGATCCGGAGTGAACTGGATCCGCTGGAACTTGAGCCCGAGAATCCGGCCCAGGGTCGAGACCAGCAAGGTCTTGGCCAAGCCGGGCACGCCGACGAGGAGGCAATGGCCCTTGCACAAGAGCGAGGTGAGCAATTGCTCGACGATCTCTTCCTGCCCCACGATCACGCGGGCGGTTTCCTTGCGGATCGCGGTGGCGCGTTCCTGTACCTGTTCCCAGCGGGCGGAGGGTTCGATGGTGGCTGGCATATGCTATGGTTCTTCGAGGAATTTGCGGGCGTCTTCCAGAGTGAGCGCGATGACCTGGATGTAAGGGGGGCGGATCCGTTTGCTTTCGCGATGGCTTGCCAAGGTCTTGAGGGCGGAGCGGCGGGCATCCGGGTCTTCCAGCTTGGTGACTTTGCCGTCCTCGACCTTCCAATAGTCCGGGGACCCGCCCACGGACAGGCAGACCATGGCCCGGGGATTGCCATGTTGCTCGAAGGCGTAGGCGAACTGCTGGACCTGCTGCCCGAACATCGCCTCTTTCTCCGGACCGGTGTTCTTCGAAGCGGTGGCGACCATGCCGATGCTCATGGGACCCTGATAGAACGAAACCATGCTGCCGGAGAACTCCTTGGCTTCGCCGGCCATGCGTGCGGCGAGCTTCTCGAGGTTCGCGCTATCGATCCGCCAGCCGGAGACGATCTCGAGCTTCTCAAGCAGGGCGGCATCGTGCGGCAGGCTGCTTTCGTAGGGCCTCAATTCGATGACCGTCTGGCTGAGTTCCACCAGAGCCGGTGGCGCTTCCTTATCGGGGCCATACTCGGAGACCAAGTTCGAAATCCATAGCTTTTCCTCGGTGCTCAAAGCGGTGACGAAAGGCAGGATCTCCTTCACGGCGAGCGTCGCGAGCTTCGCCTCGATTTCGGCCCTCCGTTCGGCGGTCACCTTTTCTGCATCCGGCCACGGGGGCGGTTCCTTGCCGGTGCTCCATGCCTCCACCCGCGCCTTGACGAAGGGCAGAAGTCCGCCGGGATTCCCGGTGATGGCGAAAGTCTGAAAGGCGTAACCGGAGGCGGGGAACGCGGAGACTTCCATGAGCAGCGCGGTCCCGTCTCCCAGCGTCCGGGCACCGCAACTGCGCGCCCACTTGGGAAACTCGCCCTTCCCCGGCAGGGCCTCGGTCTTGGCAAGAAGCGGCTTCCAGAGTGAGATCAGCTCGGGCAACAGATCCACTTTCTTCGTGACGGCAGCATTGCTGCCTCCGCCCCGGCGGCTATAGATCGAATTCAGGACGATGCCATACAGTTCCATCAATTGAGGCGTGCTTGCCTCCGGGGCGGCTTCTCCGATCAGGCTCAAGGCTTCGGGAAGCGGCAGCTTGGCGATGGCATCCGAAAGAGCGGCGAGGGGGGAGTCCTCGCCTTCTTCATCCTCGCCGGGTTCGGCCTTTAGCGCCTCTTCCAGAAGCCGCTTGAGAGGCACCCCACCGACTTTCAACGAAAGCTTCTTCAGGTATTTCTCCACGCCGCCCGCCTCTTTGATCTCATAGGCACCCTGGGAACTCCCGAAGGGGTCTTCGTCTCCAACCTCGTCCGATGCAGGAAGGACCTCGCGGATCTGCTTCGCGAAGGCGTCGAAGAAGGGCTTGCCCGCTTCTTTCCGCGCATCGAGATAGGTTTCCACCAGCGAGCAAAACTCAGCGGGCTCGCCGGACGAGAGGACGGCCTTCTCGAAGGCGGCATGCGCGGCGGGCTCGGGATGGGCAGCGAGGAATTGGCCGGCTATCGCGCGGTGAACCCTGCCGCTGCCGGCAATGTAAACGCCGGCGAGTTCGATGGCGGATTTATTCCGGTGCTGCTTCCAGAAATCCACGGCGAGCGCCTGCATGGTCTCTGCATCCGCTTCATCCGAGTCGTTCTCGTCCGAGGGAATCACTTCCTGAAGGATCGAGATGGCAAGCTCGCCGCGAGTCGAGGGGCGCATCATGCGGGAAAAATTCTCCTTCGCGATCTCTTCCGCCGAGCGGTTGCTACCATAGGAATAGTAGGTGCTGCCGCCGCCGCCACGCGGCGAGGAGACGAGTGTCCCGTCCTTGGCTGCTGCCGCGAGCGCGATCAGGCCGTCCATCCCCATCGCCTTCAGCTTCGCTACGGGATCCTTTCCCGCCGGGGGTTTCGCCAGCAACCAGATCTCCCGGTTGCGGTTGCCCATGTGCATCCCCTGTTGCCGCAGCATCGCCAGATAGCGGGCGCGGTGTTGCGCCGGGATCTCGCTCAGATCCACTCCATTGGACCGCGCCAGCTCCTCGTCCGAAATCGCGGAAGTGTCCGCCGGCTCGAGCATCTCATCGAGAGCGGCCAAGGCCTCCGGCTTCAGTTCGATTTGCGGCAACGAAGGGACGGGGGCCTTCTCGCCTTTCACCCGCTTCTCCAAGGGGATCATCAGCATGGCCACCGCGCCTGCTTGTTCCCAGCCGCGCGGATACTTCGCGAGGAGTCCCTTCAACGCGGTTTCATAGGCGGCCCAGTCCCGTGTTTCAAAGAACGCCCGCGTCGCCTGCTCGTATTCCTTATCGGCGAAATGGGAGATCGCCGCGTCGATCACGGCGGCTTTGTCCGGGGCCAGATCGAAGATCGCCGCGGCCAGGCGGTCGGCCGGCTCGGTCTTACCGGCCGCGTGGAGTTGCGCACAGAAGATCAACAGGCGGCCCGGCAGCACGTGGCGGCCGTAGCCCATATTCTCCTCCAATTCCTTCCGGACGGCATCTTTCGCCAGGGCGTCCGTCAGCAGCTTTGCATCCGTCTGGGCGAGATCGGCTTTCGGCTTCGGTGGCGACGCGGGCGCTCCGCCTTCCTTCTCCTTGCTCGCTGCATAGTTGCGCAGGGCTTTTTGAAGCAGGTTAAGCTCCTCCGGAGCTTCGGGCTCCGCGGCCTTTTCCTTCGCAGCGTTGTTTCCCCCGATCTGCTCGGCGGTGCCGAAACCGATCATCCGCGTCGGATCACCCGGCAGCTTCCATGCTCCCCCGCCCAGCTTGACTCCCATCTCGCGGAACTCATAACTTTGGGAGAAATTCTCGTGTTCGGAATCGGCGGGCGCTTTCACCCATTCCGCGTCTTTCATCGGCGGAAGTCCCAGAGCCGCTAGCCGCTGGAGTCCCTCGCCGAATCCAGCCGGTGGCTGCTCCTGGGCCACGGCGGCGGCGGCAAGCAACAGAACTCCGGCGGGAAAGGGGCGCATTGGTCAGGGTCTAGACCAAAAAAACCGCCCACAAAAGGTTCCTTGTGTGAAAATTGCGAGGAGGCGGAGGCACCTCCCCTCCGCTCCAAGGAACTCCGGTCCC